>CAYRNG010000043.1:0-4060 GCA_964425395.1 uncultured Candidatus Kuenenia sp.
GCCGGCGGCACGGGCCTACGAATCGTCACCTCGCCTCAAAACCTCGACCCTCATGCTCTGCCGCGGCCTGTTCATCACGGGAACTGACACCGACGTCGGTAAGACGGCCGTCGCGGTGGGAATCGTGCGGGCCCTGGCGGCGGCGGGCCGGCGGGTGGGCGTCTACAAGCCGGCTGCCAGCGGGCTGGCAAGCGTGGCCGATCAGGGCGGCGACCCGGCCCGGCTCTGGGAGGCGGCCGGCCGGCCGCTCTCGCTTGAGGCGGTCACGCCGCAGGTCTTCCGGGCCGCGGTCGCCCCACCGCAGGCCGCCCGGGCCGAGGGCCGCCGCGTGGACGAAGAGCTGCTCGGGGCGGGAATCGCTCCCTGGCTCGAGAACAGCGAGATCGTGGTGGTCGAGGGGGCCGGCGGACTCTTCTCACCGCTGGGGGAGGAGACGCTGGGCGTCGATCTGGCCCGCAGGTTTGGCTTCCCGCTGGTGGTGGTCGATGCCGCCCGCCTGGGGGCGATCGGCCGCACCCTGGCCACCGTGCGGGCGGCGCGAGCCGAGGGGCTCGTCGTCGCGGCCTCTGTGCTCTCGGAGGTCGCCCCGCCGCGGGGCGAGGCCGCCGACCCCGAAAGCGATCCGGCCGTCACCGCGGCGAGCCTGGCGGAGATCGGCCGGCGGCTGGCCGGCGTTCCCGTCCTCCGGCTGCCTCACGGGGCGACCGCCTGCACGCCCCCGGTCGACTGGTGGGAGGCCGCCGGCCCCTGAGGGCCGAGCACCAGCCGCATGGCGACCTGCCAGGTGCCCTCCGCGTCGGGCGTGACGACCCAGTGCGGCATCACCACGACCGACTGGTGGACGAGCTCAAAGCCTCCCTCCGACTGGCTGACCGACTGGATCGGGAAGGTCCAGAGGCTCGCCTGGCCGCCGTCGCTCGCCCGGCCGATGGCGAGCACCGCCTCGATCCCCAGCCAGCCGTCCACCAGGCCGATGGCCCGGCAGTCGGTCAGGTCGAGGCAGTCGCCCAGGTCGCCGAGGTCGGCCCCCGTGCGATCCCGAAACCGCCGCCCCTCGGCCCCCGCCGGCAGGCCGGCGACGTTGAACTCCACGGCCAGGTGCTGCCGGAAGCCGGCCGGCAGCCCCGTGAGCTTGTAGGCGATCTCGAGCGTTCGGGAGCCGGCCTCGAGGATGACCGCCTTGGAGAGCGCGAGCGGGATCCCCCACACGTTGCCGGCCCGACTCAAAAGCACCTGCACGCGGCCGGGATTGCGGCGGATGCTCGCCTCGTAGCTGCCGGTGGCGAAGTCGCCCCGCTCGAGGGCCTCACCGGCGACCACCGCCTCCCCGGCCACGTCGAGATCCCAGAAGTGGTCGATCAGGCTCTTTCGCCGGGTGGCGTCGTAGCGGACCATCCGCTCGAGGCCGGCCTGCTTGAAGGTGGCCGCCTGCGAGGGATCGACGATGCTCCGGGCGGCCCCGGGACCGGCGAGCACCTGGGCGTGGTAGGCCTCCGGCCGGCGGTCAAGGGTGGCCAGGAGGTTGTGCCGCTGGTCCTTGAGATCGAGCTCGTAGAGCATGCCCCCCTTGGCCGGGGCCAGCCAGGCCTCGAGGCCATCGCCCGCCAGGCGAATCTCGGTCAGGCCGTCGGCGTCGAAGTCGGCAGCCGTCGCCTCGACCCACGCGGCCCGCCGCCCCTCGGCCCGGTCGCAGGCCAGATCGGCCTCGATCAGTTCGCGGTAGATGGCGTTGCGGAGGTGGGGCAGGTAGATGCCGCCGAAGGCGCCGTGCCAGTAGGCACAGTTGCACTGCCCGCGGTAGAGGGCCTGCTCCGCCTGGTGGAGGCTCGCCAGATCGGCGGAGCCCGCGGCCCGGAGCCGCTCGAGCCGCTCGCTGACGGCCATCATCCGGGCATACATCTCGTTTGCCTCGGGATAGCGGAGGCGGAAGTTTCGCCACGAGCCCCCCCGCATGAACCGGGTCACGCCCGCCAGCCGGGGATCCCCCTCGGCGGCCCGCCGGGCCTCGAGGCAGGCCAGCTGGGCCTCCGGCGGCAGGGCCCACTCGGTCATCTCCCGGTAGCTGCACTCCGGCAGCCAGACCGTCCCGGCCGGCGGCACCTGGGCGACCACCTCGCCGGGCAGACTCATTGTGATCCAGTCACGGTTGGCCTCAAGCAGGGTGAAGAACCGCTCCAGCCAGCCCTGCTCGAAGCAGGTCTTGTGGGTGTCGGGCCAGACGCCGAACTTCTCGCCGTCATCGCCGAACACGGCCAGGCTGCCCGGGCGGCGGTCGGCCAGGAAGCGAAGGTGATCGAGCGTGGCCTCCGGAGCCGCGAAGGGGATCACGTAGCGGAGCCGCTCGCTGACGGGAAACACCGCCAAGGTCGCCCCGTCGGCCTCGGTGAGCCAGTGGCGGTCGAGCTGCTCCTCGGGCAGGCCGGCCGCCTTGAAGTGGGAGTCGTCGAGGATCGTCCAGCGCATCCCGGCCGCGACGATGTCGGCCGTCATGCCCGGATCCCAGACCCGCTCGGCCACCCACATGCCGGTCACGGCCGTGTCGAGCCGCCGCTCGAGCCAGGCGCGGAACTGGCGGATCTGGCCGATCCGGTCGCGGGAGGGGAGCATCGCCAACACCGGCTCCTGGAAGGCTCCCCCCACGATCTCGATCTGGCCGCGGGCGGCCAGCCGGGCGAGCCGGTCGAGGTAGTCGCCGTGGTGCCGGTCGAGCCATTCGGCGAGCGGGCCGCTGGTGTGCACGGCCACCCTGACGTGCGGATGCCGTTCGAGCAGCTCGAGCATCGGCTGGTAGGCATCCCGCCAGGCCGCCTCGATCACGCCGTCGAAGTTGCCCACCGGCTGGTGGTCGTGGAGTACGAAGACGAGCCGGACGGCTGCAGACATGCCGGAGGGGATCCTGCGGAGGCGGGCTGGCGACGCCGAGGGAACGGAGGCCATAAAATTGTCAGCCGGCGGGAGCCCTGCGCCAAACGGGCGGCAGTGGTTTTCCGGGGCCGCCGGGCCGCCGGGCGGTGAGCCGGTAGGGCATGTGCCGGTGGCGTGAACCTTGCCAGCGGCTTACCGTGCGTCCCGCAGGCGGGCGGCCGTCTCGCCGGCCGGCCAGGAGGTGACGTGGCAGCCGGTGCCCAGCTCGAAGCCGGCCAGCTGGGCCACCCGCGGGAGGATCTCGAGATGCCAGTGCCAGCGGTCGGCCGCCGGGCCGGCATTCCGCCAGGCCGCCTCGTGCAGCCACCAGTTGTAGTCGCAGCCGGGCAGGATCCGCTCCAGCCTGCCGACGACGTCGCGGCAGAGATCCGCCAGGGCCGCCACGCGGGCCGGGCTCGTGGCGTGGAAGTGGGCCTCGCGGGCCACCGGCAGGATCCAGGTCTCGCCCGGCTGCCGCGGGGCTGGCGGCACGAGGGCGACCAGATCGCCAGCCCGGGCCACGAACCGGCCGGCGGCCTCGGCCTCGGCAAGCAGGTCGGCGAACGGGTCGGCTCGGGCAGCCGCGGCGGCACACTCGGCCGCGAGCAGACCGGGCAGAAAATCAACCGCCACGAGCTGGCTGTGGACGTGCTCGAGCGACGCGCCGGCCAGGGACCCTGAGTTCTTGAACACCATGCCCCAGGCGAGATCGTCGCGGGCTGCGAGATCCTCGAGCCGTCGCCGCACGAGCATCCAGGCGTCGTGCCAGGAATCCTCGTCGACCGTGAGGATCGAGGTGTCGTGCCGCGGCGACTCGATCACGACTTCGTGCTCGCCGTGTGCCGGCCGGCCGGGGCCGCCAGCTGGCGAGCCGGGTGGGGACCGCTCGACGGCCTGCTCCACCATCGGCTCGACGAAGGGATAGCGATTGGGAATGACCCGGGCCCGCCAGGGAGCCAGCGGGTCGGCCGGCGCCTGGAGCACGACCGGCGGCGTGAGCTTTTCGTTGCCCACACAGAAGGGGCACCACTCGGCCGGCGGCCGGCCGCCGACGGCGAGCTCGGCGTCGGCCGGTCGCTCGTCCCGCCGGGGGGCCACGAGCACGATCCGGCCCGTGGCCAGGTCGTGGAGGACCAGCGGGCGGCGGTCAGGGGTG
>CAYRNG010000044.1:0-6525 GCA_964425395.1 uncultured Candidatus Kuenenia sp.
AGCGTGGCCTGGCCGCCGAGCTGGAAGGCGGCCAGCGTGGTGACGGTCATGATTCCCAGGCCCCCGAGCTGCATGAGGAGGAGGATCACTCCCTGGCCGAAGAGCGAGAAGTCCTGGCCGGTGGACCGGACCGTCAGGCCGGTCACGCAGCAGGCGCTCGTGGCCGTGAACAACCCCTCGAGGAGGGTCACCGGCGGCCGGGCCGGCTGGCGGGCCGCCGGGAGCGAGAGCAGCACTCCCCCAGCGAGGATCGCGACCACGTAGGCCGCCAGCGAGATCCGGGCGGGGTAGCTGGCGAGCGGTCCGGTGAGTTGCTGCATCGATCGAGGTGCCGGCGGCCGGCGGCCGACGGCACCCACGGGTTCTCCCGCGGGGGGGCGGCTCCAGCCGCGCCAGGGCCCCGGGCACGTTCCCCATGCTACTTCGGCCCTGCGGAGACCGGCAATTCACGGGCAAAGGTGCCGTTTTTTCCGATCGTGACAGCCGCCGCAAAATTGTTTGACTCGCGTAAGGACGGCTCCATAATGGCAGTGTTCACCACGAACGCCGTCCGCCCGCCGCGGCCCCTGAGGCCGCCTCGTCAGCGGGTGATCGCGATGGCTCGCCGGTCAGGATCCCGCGGGATTCGACCGCCGCCGGCCCGCGGCCGAGCGTTCACGGGAAAACGAGCAGCCATGCCCGGCAGGGCGTTCCGCCGGTCCGCTGGCTGCAGGTGACTGCGCGCCTGACAAGGAGTCGTTTCGTGCCGATGGCCCGGATTCGTAACGTGTTTGAAATCATCGAGTTGTATGGTCATGACGAGAACTTCGAGCCGGTGAAGACCGAGGAGTTCACGCCCACCACCGCCCCTGCCGGCTCGCGGCAGAAGATCGACATTCTGGCCGAGCGGATCCAGCGGGGCATGCCCCTCTGGCATCCCGAAGACTCGACCGACAACCCGATCGGCGAGCTGGTCGCAGCCGAGTGAGCCCGGCCGCCTCGCAACGCCCTCTCATCGCCCTCCGCGGGATCGCCCGCGGAGGGCGATTTCAATATCCCGCCGGGCGCTGGCGGCCTTGAGCTTCTCCCGCTTGTCGTGGGCCTTGCGGCCCCGGCCGATGCCCAACAGCAGCTTCACCCGGCCGTCCTTAAAATACATCTTCAAGGGCACGAGCGTGAGCCCCTTCTCGAAGGCCTGGGCCGCGAAGGTGCGGATCTCGCGGCGGTGGAGGAGCAGCTTGCGGGGCCGCTTGGGCTTGTGGTTGAGCTGGTTGGCCTTGTCGTACTCCGGAATGTCGCAGCCGAACAGCCAGACCTCGTCCCCCTCCACCCGGCCATAGGCCTCGTCGAGGCTGGTCCGCCCGCTTCGCAGGCTCTTGACCTCGCTGCCGACGAGGGCCAGGCCGCACTCGAGCGTGTCGAGGATCTCGTAGTCGTGGCGAGCCTTGCGGTTCTCGGCCACCACCCGCTCGGCGGGCTTCTCGCCCGACGCGGCCCCCTTCGCCTTCTTGGCAGGGCCGCCGGCGGTGGGCTGGGGAGGCTTTTTCTTGGCGGACATGGGGCGGCGACACTGGCGGGCGGAAGCGTGGGCGGGGGCCTTCCGTCACGGTACACTTTACGCTTCGGCTCCGAGGCCGCGACCGCCTCGGGAAATTCCCGCTCTCGGCTGCCCTCGACCTCGCTCTGCCCCCCCTGCCCGGATGCTCCCGCCCATGGCTCGCTTCCCGAAATCGGTTTCGCTGCTCCCCCTGCTGGCCCTTCTCGTAGCCCCCTCCCCCGCCCGGGCCCAGGCCGGCGTGGCCGAGGCGGTCGCCGCCCAGCCCGGCTTCGTGGCCGGGGCCGACAAGCCGGCCGGCGACGGCCCGTTCGTGCAGGTTCCCGGCGGCTGGATGACCCCTTATGAGGAGACGATTCCCGGCACCGAAGCAACCTTCCGGATGATCCCGATTCCCGGCGGCACCTTCCGGATGGGCAGTCCCGCCGACGAAGAAGGCCGCACGGCCGACGAGGGCCCCGCCTTCGAGGTCGCCGTATCGCCCTTCTGGATGGGGCAGCATGAGGTCACCTGGGGCGAATACAAGCGCTACATGGCCACCTGCGACATCTTCATCGCCATGCAGTCGGCCGGGATCCGCCCGGTAGACGAGGCCAACGTGGCCGACGCCGTGACGGCCCCCTCCAACCTCTACGACCCCACTACCACCTTCACCAACGGTGAAGAACCGAGCCTGCCGGCGGTGACGATGACCCAGTTTGCGGCCCGCCAATACACAAAGTGGCTCAGCGGCCTGACCGGCCGGTTCTACCGGCTCCCGGCGGAGAGCGAGTGGGAATACGCCTGCCGGGCCGGCACCGACACCCCCTTCTCCTGCGGCACGGCCGACACGCTCGAGGAGGTGGCCTGGTTCGCCGACAACGGCGACGACACGACCCATCCGGTCGGTCAGAAAAAGCCCAACGCCTTCGGCCTCCACGACATGCACGGCAACGTCGCCGAGTGGGTGGTGGACGAGTTGGTGGCCGGCGGCTACTCGAAACCGGCCGCCCTCCCCCAGCCGGTGGCCGCCGCCGCGGCGATCCAGTGGCCCGAGCGGCTCTATCCGCGGGTGCTCCGCGGCGGGGCCTTCTACGACGAGGCGAGCGAGTGCCGCAGCGCCGCCCGCCGGGGCTCGCGGGATGCCGGTGGCAACGCCCAGGACCCCGACTGGAAAGACGTCGATCCCAACTTCCCCAAGAGCCCCTGGTGGTACACCGAGGAGCCGGCCTTGGGCGTGGGGATGCGGATCGTGCGGCCGTTTGTCGAGCCGGCCGACGTGGCCGAGCGGCGGCGCTGGTGGGAGGCCGACATCGAGAGCATCAAGAACGACGTGGCCAGCCGGCTCGAGGAGGGCCGCGGCTCCCGGGGCATCGTGGATCCGGCGCTGCCGGCGGAACTCAAGGCGGAAGGGATCACGCAGTGAACATGGTGTTGAACGCCGCCGCCTCGGGGACTGTCCCCGCCTCGGGGACTGTCCCCCTTCCTGCCGCTCCGGGGACTGTCCCCATTCTTCTTGAGACTGTCCCCCTTTTCAGCACTCGAGGCGACCTCCTGCGGGCGAGGGGCTGCCCATGCCATCTCGACGGACGCTCGCTTCCGGCATCCTGCCTCCAGCTCGCTCGAAGGAAACCTCGCTTCGCCATCCTGGCTACGCTCGGTTTCCTACGCCGTCTCGATTGGCATGGGCAGCCCCTCGCGGGACACGCGTTGAAGGGGTTGATGAGGATTGTTCTTAGCTTCGTGGCGTGTGCCGGTGCCCGCGCTGCCGAGTGGCCGGATTGGCGGGGGCCGATGGAGGACAGGCACTACCCAGGGCCGCCGCTGGTGACGTCCTTCGATCCCGACTCGGGGGAGAACGTCCGCTGGACCCATGACGAGGGGGGCATCTCGTCGCCGGTGATCATGGGGGGGCGGCTGTACACGCTCGTGCGACACAAGCCCGACACCGCCGAGGAGGCGGAGAAGGTGATCTGCCTCGACGCCCTGACGGGCCGGAAGCTCTGGGAGAACGTATTCAACGTCTATCTCTCCGACGTGCCGGCCGAGCGGGTCGGCTGGTCGGCCGTGGTGGCCGATCCCGAGAGCGACACCGTCTTCGCCCACGGCGTGTGCGGCGTGTTCACCGCGATCGACGCCGCGACGGGCAAGACGAAGTGGCAGCGGAGCCTCCACGAGGAGTTCGGGTTTCTCTCGACCTACGGCGGTCGGACGAACATTCCGGTTGTCTTCGAAGACCTCGTGATCGCCAGCGCCGTGGTGACCGGCTGGGGCGACACTGCCCGGCCGGCTCACCGCTTCCTGGGGATGGACAAGGCCACCGGCACGGTCCGCTGGATGAACGGCACCCGGGAGCTCCCGGAAGACACGACCTACAGCACGCCGACTTTCGCCGTCCTCGACGGCCAAGCGGCTCTCGTGTTTGGCTCGAGCGACGGCAGCATCTGGAACTTCCAGCCCCGCACCGGCAAGGCCGTCTGGAATTACCGCCTCTCCCGCCGGGGGATCAACGCCCCGCCGCTGGTCGTCGGCGACACCGTCTACGCCGCCCAGGCCGAGGAAAACCTCGACAACACCTCGATGGGTTCGGCCACCGCCTTCCGGGCGGCCGGCAGCGGCGAGATCACCGACTCGGCCGGCCTCTGGCAGCGAAAGGGGATCGTGGCCGGGCGGGCGATGCCGGTCGTCGTCGGCGACCGCGTCTACGTCGTCGAGGACGGGGCCAAGGTGAACGCCTTCGACCGGGCGACCGGCACGCCGGTGGGCCGGCCGCTGCGGCTCTTGGGCACGATCGTCCGGGGCAGCCCGCTGGTGGCCGACGGCAAGCTCTATGTCTGCTCGACGAGCGGCTTCCACGTGATCAAGCCGACGTCCGACGGGATCGAGTTCGCCGCCCGCATGCGGCTGGCCCGGGAGGACGAGGTGACCGCCTCGCCGATCGCGGCCCACGGCCTCCTCTACCTGGTGACCGGCGCGCGGATCTATTGCCTGGGGCCGAAGGATGCCGGGGACGCATCGGGGCCTTGGACCACCCGCGCCGCCGAGGTCGCCGCAGCCACGAAGGGCCCGGCCGGCGAGCCGGCCTGGGTGCAGGTCGTGCCCGCCGAGGCCCTTGTCGCCGCCGGGGAGACGCTGCCGCTTTCGGTCCGGCTCTACGACGCGGCCGGCCGGTTCGTGAAGGAATCGCCGGCCGTGTTCTCCGCGACCGCCGGGAGCGTGACGGCCGACGGCCGCTACATGGCACCGGCGGGGGTGCACGCCGGGGCGACCGTGACGGCCAAGGTGGGCGATCTCGAGGGCCGGGCGCGGATTCGCTCGATGCCGCCGCTCCCGTGGAAGTTCGACTTCGAGGACGTGACGCTCGCCGCCGATCCCAAAACCGGCCTCCTCAAGGGGGAGCCACCGCTGCCCTGGGTCGGGATGCGGTATCGCCACGTGGTCCGTGAGGTGGACGGCTCCAAGTGCCTCGTCAAGGTGACCACGATCCCCAAGGGGACGCGAAGCCAGGGCTGGATCGGGCCGATCGACCTGCATGACTATTGTGTCCAGGCCGATCTCCGGGCCGCCGAGAGCGGCGTCGGCCCGCCCGGCGATCCGGCCACCCCCGCGACCGACAGCGACGCCGACGCCTTCGGCACTGCGGCAGCTCTGGAAAAGGCCCGGATGCCCGACATGGGGCTCATCGCCCAGCGGTACACGCTCGACCTGATGGGTGCCGCCCAGCAGCTCCAGCTTCGCTCCTGGCCCCCGCAGGTGGCGACGCATTTTTCGAAGACCATTCCCTTTCCCTGGGAGGCGGGCCGCTGGTACACGATGAAGTTCGAGGCCCGCACCCGCGGGGCCGACGCCGTGCTTCGGGGCAAGGTCTGGCCGCGGGGCGAACCCGAGCCGGAGGGGTGGACGATCGAAGCGGTCCACGAGGCGGGCAACCTCCAGGGCAGCCCCGGCTTCTTCGGCAACGCCAAGGATTCCGAGATCTTCATCGACAACGTTTCCGTGGAGGCCGTGCCGTGACCAGCCGTGAGTTCAGCGTTTCCCTCGCGTTGGTGACCATGGCGCTCGCCGCCCCCGCCGCCGACTGGAACCAGTGGGGCGGTTCGCCGCAGCGGAACAACACGCCCCAGGCGATGAACCTGCCGGTCGAGTGGGCTCCCGGCGAGTTCGACTTCGACACCGGAGCCTGGAAGCCGGAGACGAGCCAAAACGTGCTCTGGGCGGCGGCGCTCGGTAGCCAGTCCTACGGCAATCCGGTCGTGGCCGGGGGCAAGGTGTTCGTGGGCACCAACAACGGCAAGGGCTGGCTCGAGCGGTATCCGGCCGCCACCGACCTGGGCTGCCTGTTGGCCTTCGACGTCAAGGACGGCTCCTTCCTCTGGCAGGACTCGAGCGAGAAGCTGCCCACCGGCCGGGTCCACGACTGGCCGCTCCAGGGGATCTGCTGCGCGCCCCTCGTGGAGGGTGACCGGCTCTGGTACGTGACCAGCCGCGGGGAGGTGAAGTGCCTCGACACCGAGGGCTTCCGCGACGGCGAGAACGACGGCCCCTTCACCGCCGAGAAGGTCGTGGCCGACGACGAGGCCGACGTGGCCTGGGTGCTCGACATGATGAAGGAGCTGGGCGTGTCCCAGCACAACATGTGCTCCTGCAGCGTCACGGGCCACGGCGACTGGCTGTTCGTGATCACCGGCAACGGCGTGGACGAGGGGCACATCAACCTCCCCAACGCCCAGGCCCCCAGCTTCCTGTGCGTCGACAAGCGAGACGGCACGGTGCTCTGGGCCGACGATTCGCCCGGGGCCAACGTGCTCCACGGCCAGTGGTCGAGCCCGGCCTTCGCCGAGATCGAGGGGGTGCCGCAGGCGATCTTCGGCGGCGGCGACGGCTGGGTCTATGCCTTCGACGCCCGGGGGGAGAATGGCAAGGCGAAGCTGCTCTGGAAGTTCGACTGCAACCCCAAGGTGTCGAAGTATTCGCTGGGCGGCCGGGCCGATCGCAACCACATCATCGGCACG
>CAYRNG010000045.1:0-4557 GCA_964425395.1 uncultured Candidatus Kuenenia sp.
GGCGGGCAGTGGCCCAGGAGGTTGCAGCCCCAGCCGGGGAAGAGGTCGAGATACTCGGCCCCCTCGGCATCCCAGACCCGCGAGCCCTCGACCCGCACCAGGCAGACGGGGTTGCGGCGGTAGTTGGGCACCACGTAGCGGTCGAAGGTGTCGATCACCGCCTGGGTGGCAGGGCCGACGGCGGGGGCGGGGGTCTCGAGCATGGCCATGGGGAGGCTCCTCGGGCGGAGAGGCGGGGGGTCAGCCACCCGCGGCGGCGGCGGCCAGCGGGGCCCCGGCGGCCCGCAGGTCGTCGCGGACCAGTTCGGTGCCCACGCCGCTGGTGGTGTAGATCTCGAGCAGGAGGGAGTGCCGCAGCCGGCCGTCGATGATGTGGATCTTGCCGACGCCGCGGGCGAGCGTTTCCAGGCAGCCCTCGATCTTGGGGATCATGCCGGCGGCGATCGTGCCGTCGGCGATCAGCCGGCGGGCCTCGCTGGCGGAGAGCGAATGGACCAGGCTCTCGGGATCGTTGACGTCGCGGAGCACGCCGGGAATGTCGGAGAGCACGACGAGCTTGTCGGCCCCGAGGGCGGCGGCCACGGCGGTGGCGGCGGTGTCGGCATTGACGTTGAGCTTGTGGCCGTCGGGGCCGAGGGCCATCGAGGGGATCACCGGCACCTGCCCGGCGTAGGCCAGGTTGTCGATCGTGAGCCGGTCCACCCGGGTCACCTCGCCGACGTGGCCGAGGTCAAGCGACTCGCCGGCGGGCCCCTCGAGCGTGAGCCGCTCGCCGAACAGGACATTGGTCGAGAGGAAGTTGAGCGACATCGCCCGGCCGCCGTATTCCTCGAGCCGGGTCACGAGCTCGTGGTTGAGCTCGGTGGCCAGCACCTTTTCGACGATCGCCAAAGTCGCCTCGTCGGTGTAGCGGCGGCCCTGCACGAACCGCGGCTCGATGCCGGCCTCGTCCATCGCCCGGCTGATCGCCTTGCCCCCGCCGTGGACGACCACCACCCGCATCCCCAGCGTGGTCATGAACACGATGTCGAGCAGCAGGTGCCGCAGCGCGTCGGGATGCTCGAGGCAGCTGCCGCCGAGCTTGATGACGGTGGTCGTGTCGCGGAACCGGCGGATCCAGCCGAGGGCCTCGATCAGGGTGTCGGCCTTCTGGATCGCCTTCTGCTGGGCCCGGGTGACGGCTGGCTTGCTGCTCGGCACGGCGTGCGGATTCCTGGCGGGGGGCACTAAGCCCGGGCCGCGGCCGCCCGGGAAAACTGGCGATTGTAGCAACCGCGGTCCGGCCGGCCAATCGATACGACGCCACGTAGCGGCGGGATTTTATCCCGCCGGCCAGTTGGCGACGCGTTTACGGTGCCGCCAGTTTCGGTAGGCAGCGCCCCGCTGCCCGCAGGGTTAAAAACCCGCGGCTACGTTGCGCCAATCCGGCCGCCACGTAGCGGCGTGTATCCCGCCGGCCAGTTGGCACGGGCTTCCACGCGACCCCTCAGCCCTCGAGGGCGTCGATCACCGCCGCGCCGCAGGAATCACTCCAGACGTTGACCGCCGTGCGGCCCATGTCGAGCACCCGGTCCACCGCCAGGATCATGCCCTGGGCCTCCGCCGGCAGCCCCACGGCCTGGAGGATGATCGCCATCATCACGAGGCCCGCATGGGGAATCCCCGCCGCCCCCACGCTGGCCAACAGCGCGGTCACGCAGACCACCACCTGCTGGGCCAGGGGGAGATCGTGGCCGAAGTGCATTTGCGCGATAAACAGCACGGCCACCGCCTCGTAGAGGGCCGTGCCGTCCATGTTCACCGTGGCCCCCAGCGGGAGCACGAACGAGCCGATCCGGTTGCGAACGCCGGCCCGGGTCTCGATGCACTCGAGGGTCAGCGGCAGCGTGCCGTTGCTTGAGGCGCTGGAGAAGGCCGTCAGCAGGGCGGGCGACATCGCCCGGGCAAACTCCCAGGGGCTGCGGCGGGCCACGAACCGGAGCACCAGGCCAAGCGTGACTGCGGCATGCACCGCCAGGGCGATCGCCACGGTGAGCATGTAGGCCGAGAGCGACACGAACACCGCCGCCCCCTGGGTGGCGGTGGTGGCGGCCACGAGGAAAAACACGCCGAACGGCGCCAGCCGGATGATGGCCTGGGTCATCGCCATCATCACCGCGAAGGCCGTGCCGGCCGCCTGCCGGACCCGCTCGGCCACCTCGCCCCCGACCCGCAGGGCGAAGATCGAGAAGGCGATCGTGAAGGCGATAATCGAGAGGAAGCTCGGCTCCACGAGGGCCTGGAAGGGATTTTCAGGGATCAGGTTTTCGACCTGGGCGAAGAGGATGTCGGCCAGGCCCGCGCCGACGTCCATGCCGTCCATCGGCCGGACGTCGCGGGGACCGCCGCCGAGGCCGGGGCGGATCAGGTTCACGGCCAAGAGCCCCGTGAGGATCGCCAGCACGCTGGTCGAGAGGTAGTAGGCGAGCGTCCGCCCGAACATCCGCCCCAGCTGGGCGGCCCCGCCGAGGCCCATCATCCCGCTGGCGAGCGACGCCACGACCAGCGGCACGGCCACCATCTTGAGCATCCGCAGGAACAGATTACCGACCCGCTGAAACCGCCCCCCCCAGAGGTTCGCCGGGGCGGGCCGGGCCCGGGCCAGGGCGGCGGCCAGTTCGGGCCGGTCGCGGGCCAGTTCGGCGGAGGTCATGAAGGCCTCCCCGGCCCGGGCGGCGGTGGCCGGGCAGACCTCGACCCGCTCGCCGCGGCCATCTGCGGCGACCGTTTCGATCACCGTCCGGCCCACCTCGTCGGTGATCGTGACGCTCGTCAGGCCGGCGGGGAGATCGGCCGAGAGGCTGGTGGTGGCGGTGCCGGCGAAGACGTTGAGCGCGACGCCGATCAGGCCGCCGGCCACCATGCCGAGGGCGATCTGCCAATGAAGCGCAAGCCGTGTCATGGCGGTGTTGTACCCGATGGAGCGGCGAGGGCTATTTTCAGACGGCTTCGGGGAGCGGGGCAGGTAGTCCGTCACGGCGTGACGGACCTACAAGGCGTGTAGGCCCGGGCCGCCGGCCCGGGCTATCCGAAGCGGCAGGGATGGCCCCGCAGCCGGAAAGCTAGAACGCCAGAACGAACTGCGTCTGGATCGCCGTGCCCGAGAAGCCGGCCCGGTAGGGGTAGAGGAGGTTCTGGGCCGGGCTGCGGTTGATGCTCAGCGCTTCGAGCGTGAACCGGCCCTGCCGCGACTCGTTGACGTACCAGTTCCAGCCGCCGCCGTATTCCTGGCCGGTGCCGTAGGGGCCGGTGACGGCGCTCGAGCGGGCGTAGATCTCGTGCCGCCTGGGAATGAAGCACCAGGAGAGGTAGGCCATGCCCCCCTGGTCGAAGATGCTCGTCCGGTTGAAGGGCCCCTGGCCCTTGAAGTTGTCGAGCAGCCGGAAGTAATACTCGAAGTTGACGGCCCAGCCCTGCCACTTCCAGCCGGCATCGACCGTGGCGAGGTTGTAGCGGTATTGATCGACCTGCGAGCCCGGGCCGAGCGCCCCGGCCTCCGCCAGGGGCGTGCCGTCGGAGAGGCGGGTGATCGTGTCTTCCGGATTGATGCCGGCCAGGATCAGCGCATAGGTCTCGGCGTAGACGCCGCTGCAGCCGAGCCGGATGGCGGGCTCGGCATGGTGCTCCATGTCGCCCTGGCCGATGCCCCAGGGAGCGAGCGGCTCCCACCAGGTGTTGCCGGCGAAGGCCATCGATGTGCCGCGGCGGATCACGCCCCCCTGGCCGCCGTCGATCGCGTTCCAAACCCCGGCCACGTAGTGGACCGTATCGTCGGCGAGCGCGCCGGCCACCTGGGCGCCCGGGCTGAAGCCGGGGCGAAAGAAGGTGTTGGCCATGCTCCGATCGACGCCGATCGTCCAGGGCGACTGGATCACGAACTCGCGGGTCCCAGGGATGGCTGTCACCCCGACCCCGAGGGCCGCCGCCTCGCTGAACCGCCAGCCGGCCAGCCCGATCGGCACGATCCCCGAGCGGACACCCACGTTCGACGTGCCGAACAGGGCGAAGTTGTAGAACAGCCGCTCGTCGGCGACGTGGCCGTTGAACGAGAGCAGGAAGCGGTTGATGTTGAAGGTGTTGATGTTGGTGATCCGCCGGACGCGGCCGGTGGCGTCGGTCCACTCGGTGGCCGAGCGGGCGAACTCCAGCCAGCGGAGCTGCATGAAGCCGTCGATGGAGAGCGCGAACGGGAAGTCGCCGCTGCCCGGCTGGTCGGAATAGACGAGCAGCCCGCGAGGAGGCACAAGGTCGGTGGCCGGGATGTAGCGGGGCCGGGGAATACCCGCCAGCCGGTCGGCCACCATCTCGTCAACGAGCGCCTCAAGCTCGGGGTCGATTTCCAGCGGCTCCGCCCGGCCAGCGACGGCCCCGGCCGCCGTGACGAGGAGGCAGAAGAGCAGTCCACAACGGTAGCGGGGGGGATCGCGCATGAATATCCCGCCCTCTCCATCGGGTGGGATTACAACGATTCTGCAGGTTTTTTGCCCTGGGCAAGATGGGCGGGCAACTGGGGGAGGG
>CAYRNG010000046.1:0-11823 GCA_964425395.1 uncultured Candidatus Kuenenia sp.
GTGGCGTGGCGGTCGTACTTCGGAGCGATGGCCGTGCCACCGAAGGAGTCTGCGGAGTGGACGAAGTTCGTCGAGTTGGTCGCCACGTGCTGGAGCGTCTCGTGGCCGTTCCAGAAGTGACCCGCCTCGAGGTTGAAGGCGATCGTGTTCTGGCCGGTGATCGGCGTGGTGTGGTCGTAGTAGCGGTCGGCCCCCAGAAACGTGTTCAGGTTGAACGTGCCCCCGCCGACGCCGGTGGTGGCGTCGCCGCTCGGGCTCGGAGGATCGGCAAAGCCCGGGTCGCCCGCTACCGCCTCGAGGGCACCCGACCGGAAGACCGCCTCGCCAAGCTCGGCCGGTGACAACACCCGCGCCGTCGGCACGCCCAGAGCCTGAGCCTGCGGGGACAGCCGCCGGCTGCCGGAAACGGCCGAGTGGGTCAGGCTGCGGTCGAAGACCCGGGCCGGCGGGGCCCCGCGGCCTGGCACCCAGGAGGGTGGACCCTGACCCTGGCCCGGACCCTGCGCCTGCGCGGTCGAGCCGACAACGGCCAGGAGGAGCCCTCCGGCGGCAGCCGCTCCCGCAGCCCATTCGAATCGGCAGATTCCTGGCACGCTACCGCTCCTGCTTCGCCCCATCCCCGCCCCTGATGGGATGACGCAGGCATGCCACCCCGACCGAACGCGGGCGACTTGACCGAAGGCGTTCGTCGTCGATCAGCCCATCATCAAGACGGCCAACGCCACTACCGCCGCGCCGATGCCCACCGGCAGCGTGACCACGCCCCGCCGGACGGCCACGCCGGCCGGCAGACGGCTGGCTCGCTCCTCGGCCGGCAGGCGGAGAATCTGCTCGAGATCGGCCATCGAGATCGGATGCTGGAGCACCGGGGCCGCGGCGAGATGGCTCGGCTCGCCGGGCGGCAAAGCGGCATCGACCACCGCCACGGCCTGCTCGCCACGGCGGCCCGGCAGGGCGTCGAGCAGGGCCACGAAATCGTCCCCCGCCATGTCATCAAGCTCTGCCGCCACAAGCCACGCGTCTACGTGCAGCCGGCGGGCCAGGGCGAGCCCCTCCTGCCCCCGGGCCCTGAGGTGCAGATCGAGCCGTCCAGCCCGAGCTGCCGCCACGAGCGGGCGATAGGCGTCGAACCGGGGATCTATCACAACCACGCTGGGCACCACCACGCTGGGCACCAGCGGGGAGCCATGCGAATCGGAAAGCCTGACCATGGATATGTCTTTCGTAAAAAAGAGGTGCTTCCGTTTCCAAAGCCATCGCATCGGGTCCAAGAACCCGAACCGCCGAAAATTGTCAGGGAGCCCCGCTCGCCGCGGAGCCGGCACTCGCCGCCGCCGGCAGACGACTGGTCCGGATCACGTCCAGCGTCACCGGCCGGACGAGGTAACCCGCCACGCCGGCGGCCAGGGCCCGCTGCTCGTCCTCGAGCCGGTAGGTGTCGGAGACGATGAAGATTCCCGACCGCATCCCCTGGCCCACGCGATTGAGCGAGATTCGCGCTCCGCCCTTGAGCGGATCGACGCTCCCTTGCAGGACGTGCGGTACGAGCATGTCCACCAGGTCGAACCCCGACATGTCGGGCAATTCGGCGGCGATCATCCAGATGTCGGCCCGGAAGCGGCGGGCGAGCCGCACTGCCGACCGGCCATCAATGCAGAAGTGGAGCCCGAAGGCCCCTTCCTGGGCAGCCTGCACGAAGTCGCCGTACTGTTCGCAGACCGAGTCCACGACCACGATCTCGTGCATACCCGGGACTCGCTGGCCGGAGCAGTCAGGCGCGATTGTCGGATTCCCAATCCGCTCATCGATCGGAAAATTGAACTGGGTCATGACGATCACCCTTTCTGTCGGTCAAAAAAATGTTTTGAATGTGAAATTCGAGACGCCCTACCACCGCAACGCGGCAGCCGGGGGGGCCGTCTCCGACCGGAATGAGGTCGATCCGGGCACCGACCGAGTCCAGGCCGCGGCCGGACGGGCACCGACCGACCGGCCCGACATCGGCCGGGCGACCGAGGCCTGGCGGGGTTCGAGGTCGGCCACCAGAAGCGGCACCGCCGACTTCGAGAGGGCGAACAGGTCAGCATTGCGATAGCTCAGGGCCCGATCCTGGGCGGGCAGCGACTGCCGGCCGAGCGACGGCCGGGCCGCGGGCGTCGCCACCGGCCCGATTGAGGCACGCGTCGAGCGGTCGATTGCCGCCAGGGGCTCGAGATCTCCGAGCACGGCCAAGCCTCCGACGATCCCGTCGGGGCCGGCCAGGAAACCTTCTGCTGCCAGGGCCGCCGGGGCGAACGCCCCGCTAAAGCTCGTGACAAGCAGGCTCACCTGGAGCGCGAGTGTTGACGGAAGAGCCAATGACGATCGCATGAGCGAACCTCCTTGAAGAGATGAATGAAAGAGATGAAATGAGATGAGAGAGTTGCTGACCGAGAGTGGGTGGACGACCGGCGGACGACGGAGCGGCCACAGGGGTGATTCAGACGAGTGACACGATCGACAAAAACAACACGATGGGCAGGGCACAGAACAGGACGTCGGCCTGGGTCAGTGACCAGCCCCGCCGGCTTGGCCCGGCGGCAGGCGAATTCAGATGCATGAGCAGACTCCTTCTCTGGACGACGCCCTGCGAAGGGCGTCTCGGACCGCAGTCAGTGATTCATTCCTCCCGACGCCGGACGGCCCCGACATCGACCGCCGCTGGCTCGACCGGCACCCGAGGACACCTGTCTTGCCAGCCAGTCGGCTGGGGCGACTCGGCCGAGAGGCCTTGTCGCCGGAAGACCTCATATGCACGTGGCGTGCCAAAAACCCTGAACGGTCCTAAAAAATGGCCACCGGGCAAAATGTTGAAAAAACTCGATTTTTTCAATGTTTTTGGGGACCCAAAAACATCCCTTCCCGCGGGGGGTGGAGCGATTCGCTCCAGCGCGCTGGTCGCTAGCGACCAGGGGTGGAGCGATTCGCTCCAGCGCGACCCCCCCGTGGGGGGTGATTTTTGGGCGTCGCCGGACGGCGACCTGTCCGCACGTGCTGTTTAGCCCTCGGCCAGCACCCGGCGGACCGTTTCGGGCTCGACGCCAGCCACCAGATCGACCTGGCCGATCCGGCTGGGGAGCACGAATCGCAGCCGCCCGGCAACGGCCTTTTTGTCACGGCTCATCACCTCCAGCAGCCGCTCGACCGTCACGGGATCGGTGCCCTTGCCAGCCACCGGGAGCCGGAGCCGCGCGAGCAGCCGATCCTGCCGGGCTACCGTCTCGGGGCCGATCCGGCCCAGGACAGCGGCCAGTCGGGCTGCCCGGGCCATGCCGATGGCCACCGCCTCGCCGTGCAAGAGCGTCCCGTAGCCGGCCACGGTTTCATAGGCATGGGCGAAGGTGTGGCCGTAGTTGAGGGCCGCCCGCTCCCCGGAAATCTCCCGTTCGTCCCGCTCCACTACCCCGGCCTTGAGCGCGGCTGACCGCTCCACGGCCCAGGCCAGCGCCTCCGGCTCCCGGGCCAAGAGGGCCTCGGCTTGAGATTCGAGCCAGCCGAAAAATGGCTCGTCGAAGATCACTCCATACTTGACGACCTCGGCGAGGCCGCTCACGAATTCCCGGTCGGGGAGGGTGGCCAGGGTCTCGATATCGGCGATCACGCCCCGCGGCTGCCAGAAGGCCCCGACCAGGTTTTTCCCGGCCGCCAGGTTGATTCCCGTCTTGCCGCCGATCCCGCTGTCCACCTGGGCGACGAGCGTCGTGGGCACGTGCCAGAGGGCCAGCCCGCGGGCGAAGCTGGCCGCCGCGAACCCCGCAAGATCCCCGACCACGCCCCCCCCCACGGCCACCACATGGGTGGCCCGATCCACGGCCAGATCGGCCAAGTCGTCCCACAGCCGGCCCAGCATGACGAGCGACTTGGAGGCCTCGCCCGAGGCCACGGTGATTCGGTGCACGGCCAGACCGGCAGCCTCCAGAGCGGCGGCCACCACGGCGGCGTGGGTATCGGCCACGGCCGCGTCGGCCACGACCACGGCCCGGGTGGCACCAGCGGCCTGGAGGAGTCGGCCCGCCCCGGGCAACAGACCCGCTCCGCAGTGGATGTCGTAGGAGCGGTCGGCCGCATCGCCCGGCAGGTGGACGCGGATCGTGGCCACGGTCAGGTCACGCTCACCCGGTCGAGGTCGGCCGGAGTGACGGTGATCACGCGGGCAAAGCCGGTGTGCTGCCGGACGTAGTCGAGCTCCGCCGCCTCGGCCGGGCCGGCATGGAGCAGCCGCTCGACCCGGCCCTTGTCGGCCTCCGACCAGTCCTCGTAGTCGGTCGGCCAGATCGTGTGATGCTCGACGACGAGCGCTTCGCGATAGGGGTCGAAGGCGTTGGCCACGGGCAGTTTTCCGGGGGAACCGAGGGAACCAGACAAGCTCGAGCAGGCGGGTGGGCCGGCCAGGCGGACTCCGTCTGGCTGGCTCGCCATTCCAAGGCTCTATCATAACAAGCTGGAAACGTCGTCCAGACCCTTTGCCAACCCCGTGAATCACATGCCGCCCGCCGCACTCCGCCCTGGCCACCGCGACCGCTCCCGGCCATCGGCCGGCCCTGGCCCGCAGCGGCCGGCCGGAGCTGGTTTTGCCACCGGCACGGCCGTGGTCGTGGGCGTGCTCCTTTTGGCCGCGGCCCTCGGGGCGTTTGCCGTCTGGTTTCAGTGGGGGCAGACCCGCCGCTGCCTCGGCTTTTTCGGTCCGGAGATCACCCGGCAGATCCAGTCGGCGGCCGGGGTGGAACTCTGGTGGCTCGAGCCTGGCTCCGCCGGCCCGAGGCTGATCCGGCGGCAGGACGTGTCGCGGGCAGCCGGCCTCGTGCACCTGCGGCGGGGCCTGATCGAGGATCGGAACTATGTCTGGCCGGAAGCGAACGGGGCCGGCCGCGACCGCCTGCCGCCAACCGCTTGGGATGTCGCCCTGGCCTTCTATCCCGGCGGGGTTGCCGAGGCAGCCCCGAACGGGCCCGCCATCTCACCGGCGCCGGCATCTGTTGTGGTGATCGACCTCGACGAGCCGGGGAGCCTGACGGTCGTGGGCCGCCCGGGCCGCGCGACCCTGGGCCGGCTCGGCCCAGGGCTGCGGCGGTGGGTTGAGGCCACGGCGAAGGACGGTTTTTCCGGGGAAAAATCGGCCTATTGAGAGGCCTGCCCCGATCCCTATCCTCCTCGCCCCGGCTCGGCCGGACCTCAATCCGGCTCGGCCGGGCCTCGATCCGGCAGCGGCCGGGCCTTCATGGAGAACAACGCCCATGCGCTCCCCCCAGCGGTCGATTGCCATCGCCAACCAGAAGGGCGGGGTTGGCAAGACGACGACCTCGGTGAACCTGGCCGTCGCCCTGTCGCGGGCCGGCTCCCGGGTCTGCCTCCTGGATCTGGATCCCCAGGCCCATGCCACGCTTCATGTCGGGGTCGCCCCGGGGGGGACGGGCGTTTCCGCCTTCGACGTCCTCACGGCCGAGCGGCCGCTGGCCGACGCCCTGGTGCAGGTCTCTGAAACCCTCGCCGTGGTGCCCTCCCACATCGACCTTTCGGCCGTCGAATTGGCACTCGCCGGCCGCCCCGGCCGGGAGACGATCCTCCGCGATCGCCTGGCCGCCGAGCCCCGGTTCTCCTCCGGCACGCCCGACGGCTTCGACTATCTTGTCATCGACTGCCCGCCGTCGCTCGGGCTCCTGTCGCTCAATGCGATGGCCGCGGCGGCCGAAGTGCTGTTGCCGCTGCAGCCGCACTTCCTCGCCCTTCACGGCCTCAGCAAGCTGCTGGAGACGATCGAACTGGTGGCCGAGCACGTCAATCCCCGGCTCCGGCTGCTGGGCGTGGTCCTCTGCATGTACGAGGCCGGCACCCGGCTGGCCACCGAGATCGGCCGCGACGTCGAGGCCTTCTTCGCCGGGGCGGGGGAGGGGCATCCGGCCTGGGCCGGAGGCCGGCTGTTTGCCACTCGGATCCGCCGCAACATCCGCCTCGCCGAGGCGCCCAGCTTCGGGCAATCGATCTTCGACTACGCAGCCGGATCCCACGGGGCCGAGGACTACGCGGCCCTCGCGGCCGAGGTTGCTCAGGCGGCAGCCAGCGGCACCGCGACCGACGCCGCTCAGGCCGCTGCCGGCGGCTTTGGCCGGGAGCGGCTGGTCGCCTGACGAACCGGCTCCTCGGCCACTGAGAGCTCCGGCAGCCACCAATACCGCGACTCGCAGGGGTCAACGCCGGTCAGGATGCCGGTGCGATCGAAGTCGTCAGCCGAGATGAAGCCGGCGCGTGCCTGACTCGCCGGCCCGCTCTCGGCAGGCGGCAGAAACGGTCGCGGCGGCTGGAGCGGATTGGGGCGAAGCATGGATGGCGGAATCGACCGAATGCCGAAGACGGCTCCGGAGTCTGTTGTCGGACCGGCGTCGGGCGAAGCCCAGTTTTCCGGGAAAAGTTCGCCGGCAGAGATAGTGTGCCTTAGGGAAAATGGGCAATCAACAGAATCTAAAAAGTTTGGGGTAAATGTACCGATTGAGAACTTTTTTTCTGCTTTCTGTATCATTTTTCGACGTATGGGTCTCGCTGTGAACTCCAATACTGAGTCACTCACCAGAGGGGTATCCCGGGTCTGGCCGCTCTCCCTGGTGGCCGTGCTGGGGCTCGGCTGGGGGGCCGTGGCGTGGGGGCAGGTTGGCGGGCAGAGCGGCGGCTTTCGCACCCTGGCCCCGAACGCACTGACCGTCATCCCGGCCGACATGTCGGCAGACGATCCGCTCCAGCGGAGTGAATTGATCGAGGTCACCGAGGGGCTCAAGGTCGCGAACACCTGGACGCCCAAGCGGGCCGCCAGCTCGACCACGCTCCTGGCCCGGGGCCAGCGGGTCGAATACCCGCGGGACATCTGGTGCCTGGAATTCGCCTTCAAGCCCCCGCGGATAATCGCCGTGGACGTGCCGGCCTCGCCTGAGCAGATGCGGCGGGCCAACGTGCTCTATCTGGTCTACCGCGTGAAGAACGTGGGAGGGCGGCGGGTGGTCACCCAGCGGAAAGACGAGGCTCGCGAGGCCGATCCCGTGGAGCGGGTGGTGGAGGCCTTCGAGAAGCCCGTTCGCTTCCTGCCGCATTTCGTACTCGAGACCCGGGAGGGCCTCTCCGCCGCCGACGGGCTCACCAGCTACCGGGCCTACCTCGACCGGCTCGTGCCCTCGGCCATGACGGCCATCCGGCTGCGGGAGGATCCGGCCCGGCAACTGCTCGACAGCGCGGCCATGTCGGCCACCGAGCTGGCTCCGGGCGAGGAGCGATGGGGCGTGGCCATCTGGGAGGGGATCGACCCGCGGATCGACTATTTCTCGATCTACGTCCAGGGCCTGACCAACGCCATCCGCTGGCGGCCCCGGGCCGACCGCACCGTGGCGGCAGATGATCCCCCAGGCCGGCACATCGAGCAGACCCTCAAGAGCCTGCGGCTCGACTTCTGGCGGCCGGGAGATGCGGCCGCCGAAAAGATCGGCGTCGGCTACCGGGGCATGTTCGAGCGGATGGCCCTCGGCGGCCGGCTGTTGGCGGCCCTGGGCTGGCCGCGGCACTCGGATTCCCGGCCCCAGGTGGGGCTCCAGCGGCTCGGGCTCGCCTGGGACGACCCGGCCCTGCAGGAGCCGGCTGGCAGCGGCCTGAGCCTGATTCCCCTGGAGACGGCTCTCAAGACCCTGGCCGGCGTGGCCGACCCCGATGCCCGCAGCCTGGCGGCCCGCGACCTGTTTGGCGACGTGGGCGTGCAGGCGGTCGAGGAATTGGCTCGGGCAGCGGCTGGGCCGGTCGATCCCGACCGCGATGCCGCCCGCCGGGCCGCGCTTGCGCGGTTTGGCCTCACGCCGGAAGAGGTTGAGGCCAAGCCGCTGGAATCCCTCGCCATGGTCGCCCGCAGCCTCGAGGCAGTCGCCGCCGCGGCCGACCGCCAGACGCAGGCTGCCGAGATCTTCGGGCCCGCCGCCCCCCGGCTCGAGTGGCTGGCGAGAGCGGTGATCATGGCCCGCGTGCTCGCCACGCTCGAAGCGACCAGCGCCGACCCGGTGGCCATCGCCCGGATGGACGCCCGCGACGCCTTCGAGGCGGCGGCAGTGGCCATCAGGTCGGCCCCGCCCCCCGATCAGGAAAAACTCGCCCGGGGCCTGTTCGGAGGAGAGGGCCCGGACCTCCTCGCCGAGGCCTTGGCGGTCCACGAGGGGGAGACCTATTCCTGGGTCTTCCGTTATGAGGATTAGGGTGGCGGGGGGTGGGGCATGAGCGCTGCGGAATGGGTGGCGGGGTGGTGGTCATACCCACCGTCCCCGGGCTTGCGCCCGGGGTTTCTATCGGCGCTCTTTTTCCCGCCTTGACGGCAGGGTATTCTGAACGGCTTCAAGTTCACCCCGGCCCCAGGCGGCCGGCTCGCACCACCAGCAGAGAATCCAGCGATGGCACACAAAAAGGGTCAGGGCTCGAGCCGCAACGGCCGGGATTCCAACGCCCAGCGGCGGGGCGTCAAGAAGTTCGGCGGCCAGGCGGTGCGGGCCGGCAACATCCTCGTCCGCCAGGTGGGCACGAAGTTTCACCCCGGCGCCAACGTCGGCATGGGGAGCGACTACACGCTCTTCGCGCTCTCCGACGGCGTGGTGATGTTCGACCGCGAAGGCCGCCGGGTGAACGTCGTCTCGGGCCCGTCGGCCTGAGCGGTTCGGGAGCGGATCGCTGAGCCATCCTCGAGCGGCCAGCGGCATCCTGGCTGGCGCCGTCCTGGAAAGTTGCTGCGTTGTTCGTCGACCGCATCCAGATCGAGGTCGCGGCGGGCAACGGCGGCCGCGGCATCTGCAGCTTCCGGCGGGAGAAGTATGTGCCTCGCGGCGGCCCCGATGGTGGTGATGGCGGCCGCGGCGGCAGCGTGATCCTGCGGGCCGAGCCCGGGGTCGATTCGCTGGCGGCCCTGGCCCACCGCCAGCAGTGGCGGGCCGAGCACGGCACGGCCGGCGGCCCGGCCAATCGCACGGGCGGCTGCGGCGGCGACCTCACGCTCCTCGTGCCCCCCGGCACGATCGTGATCGACGAGGCGACGGGCCTCGTGCTCAAAGACCTCGCCGCCGCCGGCCAGGAGATCGTAGCCGCCCGGGGCGGGGCGGGGGGCCGTGGCAACCTCCACTTCAAGTCATCGACCAACCGGGCCCCGCGGGAATGCACGCCGGGCGAATCGGGGGAGACCCGCCGGCTCACCCTCGAGCTCAAGGTGATCGCCGACGTGGGGCTGGTGGGCAAGCCCAATGCCGGCAAGAGCACGCTCCTCTCCCGCCTCTCCCGGGCCCGGCCCGAGATCGCCGCCTACCCGTTCACCACCAAGTCGCCGATCCTGGGGATGGTGGCCGTGGACCGCGACCGGGAGTTCGTGCTGGCCGACCTCCCGGGGCTGATCGAGGGGGCCCATGCCGGGGTGGGCCTGGGCCACGAGTTTCTCAGGCACGTCGAGCGGGCCGGGATTCTCGTCCACGTGGTCGAGCCGGCCCCGGCCGACGGCACCGATCCGCTGGCCAACTACCGGACGATCCGCGAGGAGCTCGTGCAGTACGATGCTTCGCTGGGCCGGCGGCCGGAGATCGTGATCGTGAGCAAGTGCGAACTGCCCGAGGCGGAGGCCGTGCGTGAGACGCTGGCCCGGGAACTGGGCCGCGACGTGCTGGCCGTCAGTGCCGCGACCGGGGCGGGCCTGCCGGCCCTGATCCACGCCGTGGCAGCCGAACTCGACCGGCGGGAGCCCGCCGCATGACCGTCGACCATGACCTGGCATCGCTCCCCGATCGGCCGGGCCGGGGCATCTGCTCGGGCGACACGGTGATCCTCGCGGACGTGGGCAACTCCCGGATCAAGCTGGCCGGGCTCGACCTCGCGGCCCCGGGCGGGGCGGCCGGCTTGGCCGGCCTGCCCGCGGTCACCAGCCGGTTCGACCTCGACAGCCACCGGTTTCGGTCGGACGGCCTGGAGCGGTGGCTGGCGACGGCCTGCCCCGGCCGGGGCGTGCTGCTCGTGGCGAGTGTCTATGAGGCGGCGGCCAACAGGCTCGAGGGGGCGATCGCCGAAATTTCGGCAACCCGCCACCGGCCCCTGCGGCAGCGACGGGTGACCCACGCCGACCTGCCCCTGGTGGTGGCCCTCGAGGCCCCCGACCGCGTCGGCATCGACCGGCTGGCGGGGGCGGCCGCGGCCGGGTTCGTGAAGCCGGCCGGCCGGCCCGCGATCGTGGTCGATTGCGGCACCGCCGCCACGGTCGATCTCGTTGCCGCCGATGGCAGCTTCCTGGGGGGGGCGATCCTGCCCGGCCCCGTGCTGATGGCCCGGGCCCTGGCCGAGGGCACAAGCAAGCTGCCGGCCGTGGCGGCCCTCGAACGGGAGCAGCCCCCGCCCCTGCCGGGCCGGTGCACCGAGGAGGCGATCGCGGCGGGAATCGGGTTTGGGATCCGCGGCGCGGTGACCAGGCTGGTGGCCGAAGCGGCCGCGGCCCTCGGCTCGGAGGCGGTCACGATCCTCACCGGTGGCTGGCGGGCGGCCGTGCGAGACTCCCTCCCGGGGGCGATCGAGGTGCCCGATCTCGTGCTCTCGGGCATCGCCCTGGCCGCCGCCCGGGCCTGCAGCCGCTAGGCTGCTAAACTCGGGATCGAGTCCGCCTTCGAGGTCCCCTTCGCATCCCGTGTCACAAGCCCGCCCCGCTTCATCGTCTCGCCCCCCGGCCCCGGCCGACCGGGCCCTGCCCCTGGCCCTGCTGGCCGCCCGCGTCGCCGAGGAGACGCGGGGCAGCGAGGTCTGCGTGCTCGACCTCCGCGAGCTGACCCCCGTGGTGGACTACTTCGTGATCGCCACCGGCTCCAGCCGTCGGCAGATGCATGCCATGGCCGACGAGATCGAGAAGGCGGTCAAGCAGGAGCTCCGCGACCAGAAGCGGGGCGGCGAGGGCTACGAGGAGGGCCGCTGGATCGTGCTCGACTACGGCGACGTGATGGTCCACCTCTTCGACCCCGAGGCCCGCGGCTACTGGGATCTCGAGGGCCTGTGGAGCGATGCGGCCCGGGTGCCGGTGCCAGAGCCGGCGGGAGACTCTGGGGCGGCGGCCCGATGACGCCCGACCCCGACCCAGCCGCAGGCGAGCCGCCGCCGGCCGCCTCGCCCGGACGCGTGAACTTCAGGGCCGCCCTTCGGGGGCTGTTTGGCCAGGCGCTCGCCGGCCTCGCGGCCGACGGGGTCGTGGCCATCCCCGAGCAGGAACTGCCGGGGCTTCTCGAGCAGGTCCGCGAGGCGGCCGACGCGAAGTTTGGCGATTACTCCGGCACGATGGCCATGGCCCTGGCCAAGCGGGCCGGCCGCAAGCCCCGCGACGTGGCCGTCGAGATCATCCGCCGGCTCGAGTCGCTGCCGGGCTACGCGGCCCTCTTCGAGCCGCCGGGCGACCCGGTGGGGCCGGGCTTCATCAATGTCCGGATCCGCGACGAGGCGCTGGCCGCGGCGGTGGGGCGGGCGGGGGCCGACGAGCGGCTGGGGGGGGGCCCCCGGCCGCGGAGCCGCTCGCGGTCGTGGTCGTTTTTTCGAGCCCCAACGTCGCCAAGCCGATGCACGTGGGCCACATCCGCTCGACCGTGATCGGCGACGCCCTGGCCCGGATCCTGCGGTTCCGCGGCCACACGGTGATCACCGACAACCACCTCGGCGACTGGGGCCCGCAGTTCGGGATGATCCTCTGGGGCTGGAAGCACTGCCGCGACGACGCGGCCTTCACCGCCGACCCCACGGCCGAGCTCGGCCGGCTCTACCGGCTCG
>CAYRNG010000047.1:0-3199 GCA_964425395.1 uncultured Candidatus Kuenenia sp.
GTGATCGTGCCCAACGGCAAGATCGGCGGCGACACGATCACCAACGCCACTGCCAGCGACACCCGACGGGTCGATCTGACCTTCGGGATCGGCTACAGCGACGACCTCGACAAGGCCCAGGCCGTCCTCGAGCGGGTGGTCCGCGAGCATCCGCTCGTGCTCGCCGAGCCGGCCCCCGTGATCAAACTCCACGAACTGGCCGACTCGTCGGTCAACTTCGTCGTCCGCCCCTGGACGAAGACAGCCGACTACTGGACGGTCCACTGGGATATCATCAAGGGCGTGAAGCAGGCCTTCGACCGGGAAGGCATCTCGATCCCGTTCCCGCAGCGGGACGTCCACCTCCACCAATCGTGAGCCCGGGCCGGCTCAGGGCGTGCTGCCCAGGCGGGGCGTGATCCAGCCGACCGCCCGGGCCACTGCCCGGGCGTCGGCGACGGCACAGGAAGCGGCCCGGGCCCGGTAGATGCCTGGCTGGGTGGCTGCCGGCCGGCCGGTCCGTGGATCGACCAGAGCCCGGCCGGCCCCGACGGTGGAGAAAGCCACGGCCGCCCCCGGCTCGAGTTCGAGCACCGTTCCCGGCTCCTTGGGCACGGCCACCCGCCACCATCCGCCATCGGGCCGGGTGCCCCAGGCCCGGGCTTCGCCGCCGAGCTCCACGAGATGGCCCGTGGAGCCGATCGCGGCCAACCGCTCGCCGATCGCATCGACGCCGTAGCCGGGCCCGATCCCGCCCAGGTCGAGGGTCACGCCGGGCCGCATCTTCCGGAGGGCCGCAGGCCGGCCTGCCGCGGCGGGCCGCGACTCGACCAGATCCATGCCCACGAGCCGCCGGGCCGCGATCAGCTCTTCGTCCATCGGCTGCCGGCCCCCCCGCCAGAGCTGCACGAGCGGCCCGACCGTGATGTCGAAGCCACCCTCGGTCTCGGCGTGCACCTCGCGGGCGATCCCCACGATCCGGGCGAGGTCGGCTCCGACATCGATCCATTCGCCGACCGCGGCCCGGTTGAACCGACTGACGTCGGAATCGCCCCGCCAGGCATTCGCCTCTCGATCGATCCGGGCGAGCACGATCTCGATCTCCCGATGCACCTCGCCGCGGGAGAGGCCCGGGATGTCGGCGGCGAGCACGACCCGGTAGGTCGTGCCCATCGCGGGGCCGGCCATGACCGGCATGTCAGGCGTGGCTGGCATGGCTGGCACGCCAGGCAGCTCCCCTGCCGCGGCCCGCGGGACCAGGCTGGCGGCGGCCGCGGCAGCCAGGCAGGCCAGGAGCACGGCGTCACGCCAGGTGAAGCTACCGCTCTTGCGGTTGAGCCGGAGGTGGTCGAGGAGGGCCCCGGTCGGGCAGCCGTGCCGGCAGTAGGCCATCGGATAGCGGCAGCTCGCCACGAGCCCCACGATGAAGATCACGACCGCCGGAACCCCGGCCACCAGCGGCAGGTAGGCATCGAAGGGCTCGAGATCGACGAGGGCGAGCGGTAGCGGCAGGGCTGCCGCCAGCATTGCCAGGGCCAGGAGGGCCCAGGGCAGCGCCGTGAGCCAAGGCCGCAGCCACGTTGGAATCGTGCCCTTGGGCTTCGCGAACCGCACGAGCAGCTGCTGGGCCGCGCCGTGGCCGCAGAGGTGGGAGCAGTAGACGTTTCGCCGGGTGGTGGCGGGCAGGAGGAGCGCGGCGGCGGCGAGCACCGCAAGCACGGCCGCCCCGCGGGGCACGCCCGCCTGGGCCCAGCCCCACACTTGCGCCTGTGAAAGCAGGGCTCCGGCGCCAAAGCCGAGGTACGCCAGCACGGCCACCGGCAGGGCCAGCCGGCCGAACCAGGTGCCACGCAGCCGTGTGAAGGAGGTGATCACGCCGGCGGCAATGACGCCGATCGCCCCCCACTGCGGCGGCTCGATCCCGCCGAGCCAGGCCACGATCGTTCCCGCCAAGCCGCCCGCTGCCGCGGGCCCGCGATCGCGCCGCTCCCGCGCCGCCCGCACGATCCCCTCGGCCACGGCCTGGCTCGTCATCGTGGCCCCGCTCACCCCTTCCACGCCGGTGGCTTCGGGATCGATGCCGGCCACCGCCTCGATCGGCATTCCCCGCCAGAGGTTGCGAAAGGCCCAATCGTCGCGGACATAGCCCACGTAGGGTTCGTTGTCGAAGGAGCCGAGCACCGCCACGCCGGCGACCTTGTTTTTCGTGTCGAAGGCCACGACCGCGTCGGTGGGCCCCTGGTAGCCGATCACGCGGTCGGCGGCGGGGCTCGTCCGCAGGGCCCAGCCGAGCGGAATGTTTTCAGGTCCGCGCACCCGGATCACGCTCGGGTCGCCGGGATCGGGCTCGATCGCCAGGGCCTCGGGAAACAGAAGTTGTAAGTCTCCGAGATCGGGCTCCTTCGCAAACCGGCTCCCGGCCCCGCTCCCGCCGAGCCGCAGCCCGATCGCGTCCACGATCGCCAGGCTCGTGAGCGTCGAGCCGGCTACGGCGTCCACGCTCCGGGCCCCGAGGCTCGCGAGATCCGCAAGCGGCGTGCCTGTAAGCGACGCCAGGAATCGGCTGTCCTTCTCGATCGCCCGCACGTGATCCCGCGTATCACGGCTCGAGAGGATCTCTACCCCGGCCACGCGAAGCTCGGCATCGCAGACCACGAGCAGGTCGGTGGGCCCCGAAAAGCCGATCGCCGCATCGCCGGCGGGGCTCGTCTTGAGGATCGTGCCGACGCGGTCGCCGCTCGCCCCGATCACCTCCCGCCCGCCCGCCACGGCCGGCGAATCACCGCCGATCGCCGCCGCCTCCGGCAAGTGCTTCCGCACCGCCTCGAGCGGCACGGCCGCGAGATCCACCGCCTCGAGCCGAGCCACGTGCCGCCCATGCGCGACGTGCACGCACCAGGCCGCCGCCGCCCAGGCCGCCAGCCGCAGGCCATGCCCGACGAAGGTACGGACGCGATTGGGAAGCGGATGGGTCGTCATCGCCCGAAGGCTACCGCGCCGGCACCAGCAACACCGCATCCGCGTGGACGTTGCCCTTGGCCCCGTCGGTCGCGATCACGACCACGCAGGCGTCGCCCTTGCCGAGTGTCACCCGGCCCACCGATCCATAGCCCCCTTCGAGCGGCGCTGGCTTTTGCATATCGAGCCGGGTGCTCGTGCGGCCGTCCGCCGTCTCCACCATCACCGGCACGGCCGTGCCGCGGTTCTCGTGCGGCTGCCA
>CAYRNG010000048.1:0-15262 GCA_964425395.1 uncultured Candidatus Kuenenia sp.
TCGTCCCGCCCCTTCCGGTTGGCGGTGTAGTGTTTGATCATCGAGTCCATGTGGCCGGCCGAGCCGGCGAAGCAGAGCCGCGGCCGGCCGAACTCCCGCCACGGCTCACAGCTCCGCCAATCGGGCTGGGCCAGCACGGCCACACGGAATCCGGCCGCCTCCAGGAGCCGGGCCAGGAGGCCGTTGGCAAAGCTCGGGTGGTCCACGTAGGCATCGCCGCTGACGAACACCACGTCGACCTCGTCCCAGCCCCGGGCCTGCATCTCGGCACGGGTGGCGGGAAGCGGGGGTGTGCCGCGGGGCGGGGTGGTGAGGCGGAGTGACATGGCGGGGCGAGTGGAAAGCCGACCAGGCGACCGCCCCGGGGGCGATTGCCTCAAGTGTATCCCCCGTCTGGCACCCGGGCCGGCGGCCGGCCCGCAGCGACCAGAGGGCGATATATTCGGCACATCCCGCGGAGGTGAGTGTGCTTAGGCGTTGGCGTGCGGTGGCAGCGGTGGTCGGCCTGACGGTCTCGGGCTGGGTGACGGCCCAGGGCGACGAGCCTGCGGCCGCACCCACCGCCGAACAGATTGTCGGCTGGATCGAGCAGCTCGGCGCGCCAGAGTTCGCCCGCCGTGAGGCCGCGACCAAGAGCCTGCTAGCCGCCGGCCGGCCGGCCGTGGAGCCGCTGGCCACGGCCGTCCAGGCGGGCGACCTGGAGGTGGCCAGCCGCGGCATCGAGATCCTGCGGGACATGCTCGCCGCCGATCCGCCGCTCGCCGAGGCCGCCTCGGCGGCGCTCGAGGCCTGCGCCGAGAGTTCCCGGCCGGCGGCGGCCAGGCTGGCCGAGGCCGCCCTCGATTTTCACCACCTCGGCCAGGCTGCGGCGGCCCGGGAGCGGCTCGAGTCGCTCGGAGCCGTGTTCATCGATCCGCCGTTCACCGCCGAAGCCGGCGCCAGGATCGAGCTTGGCCGGGGCTGGAAGGGGGGCGGTGGCGACTTCAAGGAGCTCGCCCGGCTGCCGCGGCTGAAGTCGGTCGCGGTCCATGGGGTGCCGGTGGATGAGCGGGGGCTGGCGGTGCTGGGGCGGCTCGAGGGCGTCTCCCGGATCGAGCTCTTCGGGACGGGTCTGGCGGACGATGCGATCGCCGCCCTGGCGGCCAGACTGCCCGACACCGACATCGACGTGCGTCGCGGCGGCAAGCTCGGCGTGGGCGCGCCCGCCTTCGGGGGGCCCTGCGAGATTCAGTCGGTCGAACCCGGGTCGGCGGCGGATCAGGCCGGCGTGCGGCCGGGCGACGTGGTGGTGGCGGTCGATGGCGCGGCCGTGGCCGACTTCGACGGCCTCACCGCCCGGGTGGCAGGACGGATCCCGGGCGATACGATCCGGCTGGCGGTCGACCGCCGTGGCGGCGATGCTGGTGGCGACGCCGAGCGACTCGAGTTCGAGATCAGGCTCGACGCCTGGTGAGCGGCGGCAAGCCGCGGAGGAGCGACGATGGCAGACGAGCGATCGACTGGCGAAGTGGTGGATGTCCGCTGGCACGACCACGCCGTCAGCCGGGCCGACCGGGAGCGGGCCGCGGGGCACCGGGGCTGCGTGCTCTGGTTCACGGGGCTTTCCGGCTGCGGCAAGAGCACGCTGGCCAACGCGGTCGACCGGCTGCTGCATGCCCGCGGCTGTCGCACCTTCGTGCTCGACGGCGACAACGTGAGGCTGGGGCTGAACGCCGCGCCGGCCCTGTTGCGCGACCGCTATGGCGACGAGGCCGCCGCCCGGTTCGGACTCGGCTTCGGGGCCGCCGACCGGGCCGAGAACATCCGTCGGATCGGGGCCGTGGCCGATCTGTTCGCCCAGGCCGGGATCATCACCCTGACGGCCTTCGTCAGCCCCTACCGCCGCGATCGCGACGCCGTCCGGGCGGCCCTGACATCGGGCGACTTCGTCGAGATCTACGTGAAGGCGCCGCTCGCGGTCTGCGAGGGCCGCGATCCCAAGGGGCTCTACAAGAGAGCCCGGGCCGGCGAGATCAAGAACTTCACCGGCATCGACGACCCCTACGAGGAGCCGCTCGCCCCGGAGCTCGTGGTGGACTCCGCCACTCGCCCGCCCGACGTGCTCGCGGCCGAGGTGGTCGCGTGGCTGGAGCGGGCGGGCAAGATCGCCCGAGCCTGACGCCTCGCTCGCGTCAGCCCTTCTTGATCCAGAAGTGGCCCTGCTTCATGTCCTTGGCCGGGCACTTGGCGAACCGCAGCGCCGCGGGCAGCGAATCGCCCTGATACTGCTGGTGGCAGAAGTTGCACTCCCAGAGCGACGGGGCGGCCAGGGCGAGCCCGGCGTAGCCGGCTACGCCGGCTGCCGTGAGGGCCGTAATTGCGAAGATGCGAACCAGTTGGCGACGACCAAAAACCATGACAGAGTTCCTCGCAGAAGCGGATCGAGCCTGAATCGCACGGGGGCTTGACCCCCTCGCGCGAGCCACAGCCTAAGGGCGGCGGTCCGGCCGGTCAACAAAAGCGATCACTTCCGGGGCCCGATCAGCTCGACGAGGTTGCCGTCGGGATCGCGGACGCACGTCAGGTGCAGCCCGGGCGCGAGTGAGTCGGGCAGGGCGATGGGGCTCTTGGCGATCGGCTTGACGCCGAGTTTCTCCAGCCGGGCGAGGGTCGCGTCGGTGTCGGCCACCATGATGGTGAGGTAGCGAAACCCGGTGTGGGAATGAATGAAGTCGGTGTCGCCGGTCCGGGGCAAGGTGCCGGCCACTTGCATCAGCTTGAGCTTCGTGGCGGTCGCGTCGTCGCCCAGCGCGAGCACGCGGATGGAAAGCGGCCGGGCATCGGTGAGCCCGGCGTCGGTCGCCAGGCTCGCCGGCACCTCGAATCCCTTCAGTTCGCGAAAGCCGATCCCCTCGGTGTAGAACCGCACGCTCTTGTCGAGGTCGGTGACGACGCACCCCAGGTCGATCGTGGTCCGGGGAAACGCCTCCGGCTCCGCCGCGGCGGCAAGGCAGGGCAGGGCGAGCGACAGAATGAGCAGGAGACGCATGGGGGTCCTTTCCGGGAGGGTGACTTACCGCATCGGATCACACCGCCGACGAGGGCTGCAGGGGCATGGATGCCCCTGCAGCCGTGAAGTCAGTCGATGAAGCCGCTCAGTTCCTCGCTGCGGGCCGGGGCCTGCAGCTTGCGGACGGCCTTGGCCTCGATCTGCCGGATCCGCTCGCGGGTCACCTTGAAGATGTGGCCCACTTCCTCGAGCGTGTAGCTGTAGCCGTCGCCGAGGCCGTAGCGGAGCTTGATGATCTCCCGCTCGCGGTAGGAGAGGCTCTTCAGGACCTTTGCGATCCGGTTGCGGAGCATCTCCTGGGCGGCGCCCACGGCCGGGTTCTCGGCTCCGGTGTCGGGCAGGAGGTCGCCGAAGTGGCTGTCCTCGCTGTTGCCCACCGGGCGGTCGAGGCTGATGGGATAGCGGCTCATCGCCGTCACCCGTCGCGTTTCGTCCACCGGTGTGCCGGCCCGGGCGGCGATCTCCTCGATCGTCGGCTCGCGGCCGTATTCCTGGAGCAGCTGGCGGGCCACGTTCCGCACCCGGCTCATCGTCTCCACCATGTGCACCGGGATCCGGATCGTGCGGCTCTGGTCGGCCACTGCCCGGGTGATCGCCTGCCGGATCCACCAGGTTGCGTAGGTGCAGAACTTGAAGCCGCGGCGATACTCGAACTTGTCCACCGCCCGCATCAGGCCCGCATTCCCCTCTTGGATCAAGTCGAGGAAGGAGAGGCCGCGGTTGCGATACTTCTTGGCGATCGAGACCACCAGCCGCAGGTTGCCCTCGGAGAGCCCCCGCTTGGCCTGCTGATACTTGGCGAAGATCTTCCGGATCTCCTCCATTCGCCGGGTCAGGCTGCGGGGCGTCTCCTGGCAGCTCTTGAGGATGCCCCGGTATTCATCGACCATCCGCTGCCGGACCGCCGGGGGCTGCTTGGCCCGCTTGCTGGCGTCGATCCGGGTCTTGAGCTCCTTGAGCTTGGCCACGAAATCGTAGAGCTGGGGGATCATGGCCTCGATCCGCTGGGTCCGCAGGCCGAGTTCCTCGATCAGCCGCACCACCCGCTTCCGCCGCCGGCCCAGCCGGGCCCAGGCCTCCCGCCGCTCTGCCATCCGCCGCTTCTTCGAGAGGGCGATCCGGTAGTCGGCCTTGTTCTGGAGGAGTAGCACCTCGAGCGTCTTGAGGTTGTGGGGCAGCCGGCCTTGGATCTGCTCCTTCTCGAGCCGGTCGGTCACCGACACCTGGACGGTGCGATCGAAGGGCAGTTCGCCCCGCTGCACGCGGCACAGCGCCCGGAAGGCCTGCTGGGCGACAAACTCGCATTCCAGCAGCTTGGCCCGGAACTGGGCCCGGGTGGTCTCGATCTGGCGGGCGAGGTAGATCTCCTGAGCGCGGGTCAAGAGCGGGATCTCGCCCATCTGCGTCAGGTACATCCGGACCGGATCGTCCGACCAGTTCTCGACCTGCTCGGGCAGCACGTCGTCGCCGGCATCCGCGTCGGCATCGCTCTCGGCCTGGGCCTCACCCTCGGGGAGGACAGCCACGTCAACGTCGTCACCCAACAGTTCGGCATCGGCCTCCTCGGCATCGACCACCTTGACCGTCAGTTCCTCGACCTCTTGGGGATTGGAGACGACATCATCCTCGAGTTCATCCAGCAGCGAATCGTACAACGCAGGGCTCCTTGGAAATCCTTACTACTTCAATCCGTTCCATCGTCCGGCCGAGCCGGTGGTTCAACGACCGGCCGAGGCCGGGGTGCGGTTCGCGGTCACCAGTCCATCATTCGGGGTGCCGACAGTGTGATTCAAGGGGCGGGCAAGTCCAGCGGTTCGCGGGGCGACCGGGGAAGCCCGCAGGATGACCCTCGGGAGGGGGGCCAAGCAGGGGGATGCCTGGGCCGCAACTCGGAGACTGGGGAAGAGGGGCAGCTGGCGGGCATGGTGCCGGCACACGGGAGCCTCCGGGGGACGTAGCATTATGCCCATGCGGCGTCGGGAAGGCCAGTTTTTTTTTCGGCCCCGGCCAGGAATTCGGAGGTTTTTCGAGGTCGAATGGTAAAAGAAACCGGCCGGAGAATCTCTGCCGGGGTCCGGCGGCCGCCGCTGGCTCCGGCCCGACCGACACCCCGTCGGCTGCGACGGCTTCCGCGGCCCGTTCTCCTGTCACTGCTTTCCTGACCCGCTCTGCTGGCAATGCCTGCATCCGCCCGACTGTTTCGCGTTCCCTGCCGCTGCTCGGCCGCGGTCACGGTCCTCCCCGGCCAGGCGGGCAGCCAGCTCACCTGCCCGACCTGCGGCAGCCCGATCGAGGTGCCCCGGCTCCGTGACCTGGCCCCCTTCGCGATCGAGGCCGAGCGGCCGAGCGGCCCCCGCTGGCGGCCGGCCCAAGCCTGGCTCTTGGTGGGCGGGCTCGTGGCCGCGGCAGCCGCGGTCGCCGCGGCGATCGTCGGCAGCTTCGATGGGGGGGCGAGCGTGCGGCTGCCCGACGAGCAGGTCATCCGCCAGGTGATCGAGGCCTCCGACGCGGCCACCATCCATGCGGCCTGGCGGTCGCTGCGGCAGGCGAGCGTGGACCGCGGCGCCATGCCGGCCGAGCTGCTCGTGCAGCGGGCCGCCGGCTCAGCCAGCCGGCTCGCGATCTTGCTCTGGGCCGTGGCGGCCCTGGCGGGGCTGGCGGCCCTCGGCGGTGCCGTGGCAGCGGCCCGCCAACAGGCTGTTGCCTCTCCCGGAGACTCTCGATGAAGGCTGCCTTTATTACGAGGACCGGTCCCCCCGACCTGATCCAGGTCGGGGAGTTGCCCGATCCGGTGCCCGGCCCGCGGCAGGCGCTGGTCCGGGTCCGGGCGGCGGCCATCAATCCGATCGACACCTACGTGCGAAGCGGCAGCGTGCCGATGCCGCTCGAGTTTCCGTTCGTCGTCGGGTGCGACCTGGCCGGCGAGGTGGTGGCCGTGGGAGACGACGTCGATCGCCTCCGGCCGGGGATGCGGGTCTGGGGATCCAACCAGGGGCTGCTGGGCCGGCAGGGCACCTGCGCGGAGCTCGTGGCGGTGGACGAGCAGTGGCTCTACCCCACGCCCGACGGCGTCACCGACCGGGAGGCGGCCGCCGCGGCGCTCGTCTCGATCACGGCCCACCTGGGGCTCGTCAGCCACGCCCGGCTACAGCGGGGCGAGACGATCTTCGTGAGCGGCGGGTCGGGCGGCGTGGGCTCGGCCGTGGTCCAGATCGCCCGGGCGATCGGGGGCCGCGTGATCGCCACCGCCGGCACCCCGGAGAAACGCAAGGCCGTCATCGGCTGTGGGGCCGAGGTGGCCCTCGACTACCGGCGGGGCGACCTTGTGGCCGCCGTCCTCGAGGCGGCACCAGGTGGAGTCGCGGTGCATTGGGAGACCCGCCGCGAGCCCGATTTCGATTCGGCCATCGCCATGCTGGCTCCGGGCGGCCGGATGGTGATCATGGCCGGCCGCGAGGCCCGGCCGCCGTTTCCGGTCGGCCCCTTCTACGTCAAGGGCTGCCGGCTGTTCGGATTCGTCATGTTTCAGGCCACTGCCCAGGAACAGGCCGCAGCCGCCGCCGACATCAACCGCTGGCTGGCCCGGGGGCAGCTGCGGGCCCCAGTCGATCGGGTGGTTACGCTGGACCATGTGGCCGAGGCCCACGCGGTCCAGGAGTCGGCCACCGTCGGGGGCTCAGGCGAGTTGGCGGGCAAGATCGTGGTCGAGCCATGACACGCGGGCCGGTCTGGATGACAGCCTGGCTGCTGCTTGGCCTGGCGACGGCGGCGGCGGCCGAGCCTCCTTCGCCCGGCCAGCGGGCGAGGTTCTTCGACGTGGAGGTGACGGGCCGGCGGGTGGCCTTCGTCTGCGATCGCTCGGGCAGCATGTCCCAGCCGCAGGGCCGGCCGCTGGCGGCGGCCAAGGAGGAACTGCTCTCGAGCCTGGCGGCGCTCGGTGACTCGCAGCAGTTTCACCTCCTCTTCTACAACGATCGCGTCACGGTGTTCGCGGCACCCGGGGGCCGCGGCCGTCCACTGTTTGCCGACGAGGAGACCCTCCGGAGCGTGACCCGGTTCGTAAGCGGGATCACCGCCAGCGGCGGCACCGAGCATGCCGAGGCGATCTCCGCGGCCCTGGCGGTGGTGCCCGACGAGATCTTCCTGCTCACCGATGGCGAGCCGGGCGACGATCTCTCCGCTGTTGACTTCGAGCGGCTCACCGGCCGCCTCGGCCGCACCCGGCTCCACGTCATCCAGTTCAGCGGCGGCGGGGCCGGCCAGTCGCCCCGGCTCGCGCGGCTGGCCGCCGCCTCGGGGGGCGGCTACCGAGTCGTCGATCCGCGCGCCGCCCGCTGAGCCCGGCGCCTGCCCCGAGCCACGCTCTAGCGCTGCTGCGGAGCGGGCCGCGGCTGGGCGGCCGACCGCTCGTCGCCCCGCCAGCGATTGCCGATCGCCTCGACGCCGGCCGCCACGTTGGGGAACATCCCGCCCCAGGCCCGGGGGCCGAGGGCAGTCCGGTTCCGGTCATCCTCGCGGGACGGCGGCGAGGGCTGCGCCGGCTGCCCGGCCGATCGAGGAGCGTCCTTGACGGCAGGCACCGCCTGCTGCGGGCGAACATTGATCGGGGGCCGGCGATGGTTTTGGGGGCGATTCTGGCCCGCCTGGGGCTGGGCCTGCGGCCACGGTTGCTCGATTGGCCGGGCCGCGGTCTTGGGCTGGCCCAGGGGCTTCGGCTCCGGCACCGCCTTCGGCTGGGCCACGGCCTTGGGTTCAGCAGCCGCCTGCGGCTCGTCCGCGACGGGCTGGGCGATCATCGTGTCGGCCTGCCGGGCGATCCGCTCGGGCACCACGAGGTAGCGGACGTTGCCGGCCGCCGCGGGAGTGTCTTCGGGATCGGAGTCCATGCCCGAGCCGGCCAGCACCGAGGGCATCGAGTCGAGATCCACCGCCGGCGGGGCTGCGTCGATCGTGGCATCGGGATCGGGGGCGAGCCGCCCCAGCAGGGGCAGATCGGAGTCACGCCGGGTGATCGCGGCAACCGGCGGGGCCGGCTCGCTGACCACCGGGCCGGCGACCTCGGCCGGCTCGTCAGCGGACACGGGCGACTCCTCGGCCGGCGGCTCGACGGCGACAAGCGTGGGCACGCCCGCGGGAGCCTGCGGCACCGGCTCAGTGGCCACCTCCTCGATCTCGGCCAGGCTGGTTTCGGCGGCGACCGCGGCAGCCGCGGTGGATTCGGTGACGGGCTCGGCCTCGGCCTCGGGCAGCGTCTCGGCCACGGTGTCGGCGGCCGCCTCCGACACCGTCTCAGCCGCCGGCTGCTCCTCGGCCGCCGGCTCCTCGAGGGGCACGACCGCAAAGCTCATCGTCTCCTGGGGCGGTTCGACCCGGGCAGCCTGCGGGGCCGGTGGAGCGGGCTGGGCCGCGGTGCCGCCTGGCGTCCAGAGGTCCGGCTCGGGCTCCCGGCGGGAGGGCGCAGGCGGCGCGGCCTGCGGCTTGACGAACACTTCTTCGGTGGCCGCGGCGGCCGCGGTGGCGGCCGTGGTCGGCAGGAGGTGCACCGACAACAGCGGCTGGCCCTCACGGAGCGGATACTTGAGGACCGATCCCTCGAAGGAGTCGCTGGCCTTGAGTGCCGTCGAGGGGAGCATCGCCCGGGGCCAGTCCCGCAGGGCCACGTCCCAGACCGTCACCGGCGAGCCCTGCGGCAGCGGACGCAGGGCCACGAAGATCGGCTCGCTCTCCACCTGCGGCTTCGCCTGGGCAAGGTGCAAGTCGAGCATTCGATTGACGACGACCGCGGCCACGGCCCCCGCCAGGAAGGCCGCCACGAACACGGTCGTGGCCTTTGGTCGGTGGCGGCGAGTCGATGGGGCGGCGGATTCGGCAGTCATGGATGGGGAGTCCTCGTGCGCACGCAGGCGGCGGCTGCCGACTGCTCGTGGAGAGTTTTCGGCAGCGCCGGCCACCTCCGGCCAGCAAACCGCCCGCGGTCACTCCCGGCGAGCCAGTGGCCCGCGACTCCCCAGCCTGCCCACGCTCTCGGGCCGCCAGGGTCGCCGCAGCTTTCCGGGGTTGCCGGCCGGTGGCGGGCTTCAGCGGATGGTCAGCGGGGGCTCGGCCCGGGCCGTTTCGGCGGCGGGCTCGGCGGCACCGAACAAGGGATCGACCGTGTCGGCCAGCGGCCGGATCGCCAACAGCCGGATGCTCGTGCCGTCGCCGCGGTCATGGTCCCGCAGCAGGCAGTCTCCCACCGACGCGGAGTCGTCGCCGGCGCAGCCCACGACAAGCATCCCGTCCCGCGGCAGCGTGGCCGTGAACTGAAGCTGCTCGAGGTGGTGCCGCCGCTGGCCGGTCTCGAGTCGAAACATCCCGTCCTCGCCGACCCAGGATTTCTCGTGCGGCCCGTGCCGGATCTCAGGCACCGCCGTGAGTTGCACCCGGCCGGCGGTGGCCGGACGGGCCTCGAGCACGAGCGTCGGGCTGGCATCGCGGTAGGTCGCCCCGCGGACGCCGTCGCCCGACCGTTCGAGGAGCACAAGCTCGCGGATGCCCGAGGCGGTCACGATCTCGCTGCGGCGGCCGGGCAGAATTCGCAGCTGGCGGCGGGCCAGGGGGGCGTCGCTCGCCAGGGCGGCATCGGCCGGGTCGCCACCGGCGGCCGTGAACCGGCCGGCCAGGTGCGGGGGCAGATGGTCGCCGACGATCCCCACCCGGAGGCCGTTGGCCGCCAGCCGGCCGCGGACGGCGGTGTCGAGAAATTGCTCGTCGGCGAACGACCAGAGTTCGTCCTGGAGCGCCGGGTCATGGGCGTCGCAGCGAACGAACAGGATCTCGAGTGGGATCGTCTGTGCGGCGGGCTTGCCGGCCGCCCGGGCCGGCCCCTGATCGGTGGCGATCACGCCCGCCCCGTCGCCGAGAAACCGGCAGCCGGCCGCGGCGAGGCCAACGAGGATCGCGATGATGGAAGGCGGCCGCATGCGGTCCCCGGCTGATGGCGCACCGAATGGAGGAGCCAGGGGAAATAGGAAACCAGCGGCCCGGCGTCAATCGCGATCCGGGCTGGGTTACGAGACCGCGCGGACGGCGTTGGCAAACATCGCCAGGCCCGGGCCGGGGGCGTCGGGGTCGAGCCGGCCGTGCCAGGCCGGATGCTGGGTGGCCGTGATGAACCGCTCAGGATGGGGCATCAGCCCAAACACCCGGCCGCCCGGATCGCAGGCTCCCGCCACGTCGGCCGTCGAGCCATTGGGATTCGTCGAAACCCCGGCCGGATCGGACGCATACCGCAGCGGCAGCTGGCCGGCGGCCTCGAGCGCCGCCAGGTCGGTGGCCGACCGGGGCACGAACCGGCCCTCGGCATGGGCGACGGGCAGCTCGAGTTCGCCGAGGCCCTCGAGGAACACGCACGGGCTCGACGTGCACTCCAGCCGCACCCAGCGGTCGATGAACCGGCCCGAGGTGTTGTGGGCGAGCGTCGCCTGCCGGCCGCCCGTGGCGTCGGCCAGGAGGAGCCCCGTCTGGAGCAAGACCTGAAACCCGTTGCAGATCCCGAGCACCAGGCCGCCGCGGTCGCGGAACCGAAACAGCAGGTCGGCCAGCCGGGTCCGCAGCTCGAGCGCCAGGATCCGGCCGCTGGCCACGTCATCGCCGTAGGAGAAGCCTCCCGGGATGCAGAGGATCTGGCAGTCGTCGGCCGCCGCCGGCCGCTCGGCCAGGGCCCGCACGTGGACGCGGCGGGCGATCCCGCCGGCCCGCTCGAAGGCCAGTGCCGTCTCGCGGTCGCAGTTGGTGCCGGGGGCCCGCAGGACCAAGGCGCGGGGAGCGAGCATCAGCCGGCCTCCTCGGAGACTGCCCGCCAGCTGCGAGCCAGGTCGGACACGCTCACGCGTTCGCTGCCACGGGAGCCGACGAACTCGACGACCGGCGCGAGCGTCACCTCACCGATGATTTGCCAGGGCACGTCCCCCATGGCCGCCGCGAAGGCCGGCTCGTCGGCCGCGGCCAACTCGCAGACGAACCGCCCCGGTGATTCCCCGAAGGCGATCGCCAGGTCGCGGGCGGCGCCGGTGAGCGGCTCACTCAACGTGTCGGGCTTACCGTCGGCAAACGGCACCGCCGCCAGGTCGAGCCGGGCGCCGAGGGAGCCGCCGATCGCCATCTCGGCCACGGCCGCGGCCAGGCCGCCGTCGGAGAGGTCGTGGCAGGCGAGCACCACGCCGGCCCGCTGGGCCGCGGCCACGGCCCGGATCGCCGCCCGGCAGGCGGCCGCCTCGACCCGCGGCAGTTCGCCGCCGGCCACCCGGCCGGTGAGTTCGAGTTGGCTCGTCGCCGTGGCCGGCCGCGACAGGCCCACGACCGCCAGCCGGCTGCCGGGCCGCTTGAGATCGGGCGACATGGCCCGCCGGATGTCGGGCAGCTGGCCCAGTGCCGTGGCCAGGAGCGTGGGCGGGATCGACAACTCCCGGGCTTTGCCCGCGCCGTCGGTCCAGGCGAAGACGTTATTCAGGCTGTCCTTACCGCTCACGAACGGCGCTGCGAAGGCGATCGCCAGGTCGTGGCAGGCCCGGCAGGCCTCGACCAGCGGCCCGAGCGTGGCGGGGCTCTTGGTGTCGCCCCAGCAGAAGTTGTCGAGCAGGGCGATCTGGTCGGAATCGGCGCCGGCGGCCACGACGTTGGCGATCGCCTCCACGATCCCGCCGGCGGCCATCTGGTAGGGATCGAGGGGCCCGAGCCGGTGCCGGAGGCCGACGCCGAGCACCACGCCCCGGTCGCGGCCGAGCACGCCGCGAACGACCGTGCCGTCGGCCGGCCCGCCTCCCGGACCGAGCAGCGGCTTGGTGACGCTTCCCCCCTGCACCTCGTGGTCGTACTGGCGGATGATCCATTCCTTGCTCGCCACGTCGGGCAGGGCGAGCACGGCCAGGAGCGTGTCGCCGAGAAGCCGCTCGGGCGGCGGGCAGTTGCCGCCGGCGAGGCTCCAGGCGGCCGCCGGCACGGGCACCGGCTCGTACTGCGAGCGGAGCGTGCGACGGGGCCGGCCCTCATGGAGGAAGGGGCAGTCGAGCTCGCCGGCGAGCTCGCCCTCCCAGCGGAGCACGAGCCGGCCTGAGCCGGTGAACCGACCGATCGGCGTCGCTTCGACCCCCTCGGCCGCCGCCACGGCCGCAAGCGCGTCCCAGGCCTCCGGCGGGACGGCGAGCACCATCCGCTCTTGGGCCTCGGAGATCCAGACCTCGGTGGCCGAGAGGCCGGCATACTTCAGCGGCACGCGGTCGAGATCGACCTCGGCTCCGAGGGTGGCGGCCATCTCGCCAACGGCGCTCGAGAGCCCGCCGGCGCCGCAGTCGGTGAGGGCGTGAAACAGCCCCTGGCGGGCCGCCTCGAGCACGAAGTCGGTGAGCGTTTTCTCGTGGATGGCGTGGCCGATCTGGACCGCGCCGCCCGACTCGGTCTCGCTCTCGCTCGACAGCTCGATGCTCGAGAAGGTGGCCCCGTGGATGCCGTCGCGGCCGGTCCGGCCACCGGCCACGACCACCAGATCGCCCGCCGCCACCCGGCCCTCGGCCTGGCCGCGGGGCATGATCCCGACGGTGCCGCAGAACACGAGCGGGTTGCCGAGGTAGCCGGGATGGAAGGCCACGCTACCGGCGATCGTGGGGATGCCCATCCGGTTGCCGTAGTCGCGAACGCCCGCCACCACGCCGGCCAGGAGCCGCCGGGGGGGGATCACGCCGGGAGGCAGCTCGGCGGCCGGCGTGTCGAGCGGGGCCACGCAGAAGACGTCGAGGTTGGCGATCGGCCGGGCCGAGAGCCCCGTCCCGAGCACGTCGCGGATCACGCCGCCCAAGCCGGTGGCCGCGCCGCCGTAGGGCTCGATCGCCGAGGGATGGTTGTGGGTCTCGACCTTGACGCAGATATCGTGGTCGCCATCGAACCGGACGACGCCAGAGTTGTCGCGGAACACGCTCACGCACCAGTCGCCCGTCCCGAGGGCCGCCCGCACCTTTTGCGTCGCGGCGAAGACCGTCTCCTTGAGAAGGTTGCCGTAGCGGATGCTCCCGGCTGGCCCCTCGTGCTCGACGGGGCTGGTGAGCGTCTTGTGGCAGCAGTGCTCGCTCCAGGTCTGGGCGATCGTCTCGAGCTCGATCTCGAGCGGGTCGCGGCCGAGGCCGGCAAAGTGGTCCCGCACCGCCTCGAGCTCGGCCGCCGAGAGGGCCAGGCAGCGGTCGCGGGAGAGCCGCTCGAGGGCGGCGGCGTCGAGGCCGGCTAGGGGCACCGCCAGGCTCGCGAAGGGCCAGCTGCCGCCGCCGGCGAGCGACTCGAGTCGCAGTGGCCCCACGATCACGTCATGGATCGCCTCGTTGGCCACCAGCCGGCGGGCGGCGGCTGCCGCCGCCTCACCCTCGAGCGGGAGCCAGTATTTGACGAGGCTGCGGACGGTCGTGGCGGGATGGCCAAGCAGCCCGAGTGCCTCACCGGCCGTCAGGCCCGCCGGATCGGTGACGCCCGGCCGGGGCAGCACGTGCACGACCGTCGGCAGGCCGTCGGCCGCGGTGGTGAGGGCGGGATCGCCCACCGCGGCCACCACGAAGGTCTCGGTCACCGAGTCGGCCAGCAGGGTGGCGGCGATCTGCTCGACCGCCCCGCGGTCGAGATCCCCTTCCAAGAGCCAGCCGCTGGCGGTGCGGGCGGCGGTGACGCCGGGGATGCCCAGGGCCTGGGCGCCGGCCACGAACTCGCGGGCCGCATGGTCGCCCGCCGGATCGGCGGCCCGGACGTCAACTTCCCAGAGCATCGCGAACGGCCTTGGCACGGGAGAGGAGGGTGACCAGCCGGCGGCGGTCGCCGGCTTCGACGGCCGCCAGGATTCGCTCGGAGGCGGCAGTGATCTTGCGGAGGGCCGCTCCCAGCGGGGCGGCATTGTCGAGGAGGATGTCGGCCCAGAGTTCGGCGTCGCCGGCGGCGATCCGGGTGGTGTCCCGCCAGCCGGCCGCGGCGAAGGGGAGCGCCGCCGGCGGCGTGGCCGCGGCGATCGCGGCGGCGGCCACGTGGGGCGCGTGGCTGGTGGCTGCCAGGAGCCGGTCGTGCTCCCGCGGGTTCATCACATACACCGTCGCGCCCAGCGCCGACCAGAGGCTGGCCACGGCCTCGACATCGGCCTGCGGCGTGGCGGCCACGGGCGTGACCACGGCCACCCGGCCGGTGAACAACTCGGGGTCCGAGGCCTCCGGGCCGCGGCGGTGGCTGCCGGCCAAGGGGTGCGAGCCCACGAACCGGGCCCGCCGCTTCCGGCGAGCCTGCTCCCAGCCGCTCACGATGGTGGCCTTCGTGCTGCCGGCATCGGTGAGAATCGTGCCCGGCCGGACGGCGGCATCGACCAGGTCGAGCAGCCCGGGGATCGAGCCCACGCCGGTGGCCACCACGACCAGGTCGGCGGCGGCTGCGGCGGCCGGGTCGAGGGCCGTCTCGGTGACAGCTCCGGCCCGCTTGGCCCGGGCCAGCGATTCCCGGGATCGGCCGATCCCGATCACCCGCTCACAGAGCCCGCGGGCCAAGAGGGCCCGGCCCACCGAACCGCCGATCAGGCCCACGCCCAGGATCGCAACGGTCGGCCAGGAGACGTGCATGGGCGGCGGGGAGGACGGGATGACGACAGTTCGCGGGTTCTACCAGATGGATCGGCGGCGGGAAACTGGCTCTCCGGCGTGTAGGCCCGTGCCGCCGGCACGGGCTATTCTGAGGCGGCGCTGGTTGGCGGTGCAGGTAGTCCGTCACGGCGTGACGAACCTACAAGCTTGACGGACCTCGGCCCGAGGCCAGTCCCGATGTCGTCGCCTCCGCTGCCGCTGCCGCTTTTGGCCGACGTGCTCAGCCGGCTGGCGGTCGCGCTGGCTGCCGGAGTCGACGTTCGCAAGGCGGTGGCTTCGGAAGCTGCCCGGCTGCCCCGCCGCTGGCGGCCGGTGCTCGAGGCAGCGGCCGTCGCCGTGGGGGAGGGGGAGCCGCTGGCTGCGGCTCTCGGTCGCACGGCCGGCGCGGTGCCCGCCGATGTGCTCGGCATGGTCGCCGTCGGCGACCGCACCGGCCGTGATGCCGAGACGCTCCGCGACGTGGCCGCAGCGCTCGGGGAGGCGGTGGCCGCCCGGCGGTCGCTCGTGGCAGCGGTCGTCCCCGCGGCCCTCCGGCTGGCTGTGGCTCTGGGCGTCATCGGCCTCTTGATTCTCATCTCCG
>CAYRNG010000049.1:0-4455 GCA_964425395.1 uncultured Candidatus Kuenenia sp.
CGCCTTGTAGCGGCGGGATTCCATCCCGCCGGCCCGTTGGCGCCGCCCTGTCAGTGCCGTGAAGTTCGCCGGGCGTGTCGTCAGCCGCACTCCGCGGTCTCGTCGACGTCGGCGGCGGGATCGCGGCCGGGGGCGTCGCTGGCGTAGAACCGCTCCAGCACCGCTCGCCAGCCGGCGGCGTCTTTGACCGCCACGAAGGCGTCGCGGACGGCCAGGTGCTCGGGATGGAGGCGGGCATACTTGATGGCAAACTTCCGCATCGAGCGGCCCGCCGTCTGCTCGCCGTGGAGTTCCTCGGCCAGCTGCCAGTGCTCGCGGAGCACCTCCCGCTGCTCGTGGACGGTCGGGTGAGACGGCCGCGGCCGGCCGGCGAGCAGGGCCGTCGCCTGGGCGAAGATCCAGGGGTTGCCGATCGCCCCCCGGGCCACGCTCACGCCGTCCACGCCCGTCTCGGCGAGCATCGCCACGCAGGCCTCGGCCGAGAACAGGTCGCCCGAGCCGATCACCGTTCGCGAGCCGGCCCGCCGCTTGACCTCCCGGAGGAAGCCCCAGTCGCTCGGCCCCACATACCGCTGCTCGACCGACCGGCCGTGGACGGTGATCGCCGCGACGCCGCGGTCAAAGGCCCCGTCGAAGATCGTCCAGAAGTGGTCGCGGCTTTCGGCCGAGTCATCGAGGCCGCGCCGCATCTTGAGCGTGACAGGCACCTCCGGCGGCACGGCGTCGCGAACCCGGTCCACGATCTCGAGCGCCGTGGCCGGCTGCGAGAGGAGATAGCCGCCCCGGCAGCGGCCCAGCACCTTCTTGACCGGGCAGCCGAAGTTGATGTCGATCACGTCGTAGCCCTCGGCCACCAGCCGGCGGGCGGCGGGGGGGAAGTCGTCGGGATTGGCCCCCATCAGCTGGGCTCCGACGGGATGCTCCTCGGCCGCCAGGGCCAGCCGGGGGGGCGTCTTGCGGCCCGGCTTGGCGGTCGCGACGAACTGGTCGAGGAGCACCTCGCCGAGGGCATAGGCCGCACCGTGCCGGCGGGCGAGCACCCGCATCGGCCGGTCGCTGTAGCCCGAGAGGGCGGCCTGGACGAGCGGCGTGGCGAGTTGCACGGAACCGATTGAAAAAGGGGTCAGGCACCTTTTCCCGAACTCTGGCTGGCTGGTCGGCGGAGTCGTCGGCGGGAAAAGGTGCCTGACCCCTTTTTCGTTCACGAGAGCACCGGGCACTGGTCGAACCAGGTCCGCCCTTGGGCCGCCATCCATTCGAAGCTCGCCAGCGGGCCCCAGTCGCCCGAATCGTAGACGGGAATCGGAGGCAGGTCGGGGCGGCCCCAGGCCCGCACGAAGGGATCGATGATCTCCCACGACTTCTCCACCTCGTCGGCCCGGGCGAAGAGGCTGGCGTCGCCGTGCATGACGTCGAGCAGGAGCGGCTCGTAGGCCTCGGGGAGGCGGCCCGAAAACTCGCGGGAGTAGCTGAACTCGAGGTCGGTGTAGCGGAGCCGCATCCCGCCGCCGGGCACCTTGGTGTGGAAGTGGAGCTGGATCCCCTCGGCCGGCTGGATCTGGATCACGAGCCGGTTGGCCTCCCGCTCGAAGGCGGGCCGGCCGCCGGAAAACAGCTCCAGCGGCGGCTGCCGAAACTCGATCACGATCTGCGTCGTCCGGCAGCTCATCGCCTTGCCGCTGCGGAGGTAGAAGGGCACCCCCTGCCACCGCCAGTTGTCGATCTCGAGCCGGACGGCACCGAAGGTGGCCGTTTGGCTGCCGGCCGGCACGCCCGGCTCGGCGAGGTAGCCCTGATACTGCCCGCGGATGCCGGCCGCCGCGACCTCGCCCGGCTCGAGCGGGCGGATCGCCTCGAGCACCTTCACCTTCTCGTTGCGGACGGCCGTGGCGTTGAACCGGGCCGGGGCCTCCATCGCGGTCACCATCAAGAGTTGGAGGAGGTGATTCTGGAACATGTCCCGGAGCACGCCGGCCGAGTCGTAGTAGGCGGCTCGCCGGCCCACCGCCACCTCCTCGGCCACGGTGATCTGGACGTGGTCGATGTAGCGGCGGTTCCAGATCGGCTCGAAGATCGTGTTGGCGAACCGCAGGGCGAGGATGTTCTGGACCGATTCCTTGCCGAGGTAGTGGTCGATCCGAAACACCTGGCTCTCGCGGAACACGGCATGGAGCCGCTCGTTGAGGGCATGGGCCGTGGCCAGGTCGGTGCCGAAGGGCTTCTCGACGACGATCCGGCGGGGGCCGGCGGCCTCGTCGGCCATCCCCAGCGACCCGAGGGCGGCCACGACCGGCTCGTAGAACTGCGGCGCGGTGGCGAGGTAGTAGACGCGGGTCGTCTCGCCGGCTCCCTCGAGGGCGGCCAGCCGCTCGGCGAGGCGGGCCACGTCGGCAGCCTGGCCGATGTCGCCCGGCTGGTAGAAGATCGCGGCGGCGAAGGCGGCCCAGGCGGCCTCGTCGAAGGGCCCATCGCCGGCGTGCAGGGCGGTGGTTTCGCGGAGGCTCGCCCGCCAGGTCTCGTCGCTGTGGGGCGTCCGGGAGAAGCCGACGATCCGCGTCTCGGGGGGGAGCGTCCCGGCCCGGGCCAGATTGTAGAGGGCCGGCACGAGCTTGCGGCTGGTGAGGTCGCCCGAGGCGCCGAAGATCACGATCGTGTGAGGCATGGAGCGTGAGCCTACAGCCGCATCCCCGTGAAGCCGCCGTCCACGTAGAGATCGGTGCCGGTGATGAAGCTCCCCGCCACCGGTGCGCAGAGCAAGAGCGCGGCGCCGATCAATTCCTCCGGCTCGCCGAAGCGGTTCATCGGGGTCTGGCCCATGATCGAGGCGGTTCGCTCGGGCGAGAGGATCTTGCGGTTCTGCTCGGCCGGGAAGAAGCCGGGGCAGAGCACGTTCACCCGCACGCCCCGGGGGGCCAGCTCGCGGGCCACGTTTCGCGTGTAGTTGACCACCGCGGCCTTGGAGGCCGAGTAGGCGAACACCCGGGAGAGCGGCTTGTCGGCCGAGACGCTGCCGATGTTGAGGATCGCCCCGCCGCCGTGCTCGGCCATGTGCCGGCCGAACACCTGGCAGCCGAGGTGGGTGCTCTTGAGGTTGGTGTCGATGACCTTGGCGAAGTCTTCGTCGGGAATGTCGAAGTAGGGCACGGCCGAATTGACACCGGCCGAGTTGACGAGGATGTCGGCCCGGCCGGTGGCGTGGAGCGTGGCCTCGAGGAGGGCCGCCACGCTCTCCCGGTCGACCGCATCGACGCTCACGAACGTGCCGTCGCCGCCGGCGGCCCGGATGGCATCGACCCGGGCGGCTCCCCGGTCGGCCCCCCGGCCGGCCACCACCACGAAGGCGCCGGCCCGGGCCAGGCCCTCGGCCAGCGCCCCGCCGAGCACGCCGGTGCCGCCGACCACGACGGCCGTGCGGCCGGAGAGTCCGAACAGGTTTTCGAGGTAATCACTGGCCAAGTGTCATGCTCCCACGGGTTGGCGGAGGTCGAGCCACTCGGTGTGGAAGGTGCCGGGCTTGTCGATCCGCTGGTAGGTGTGGGCCCCGAAGTAGTCCCGCTGGGCCTGGAGCAGGTTGGCCGGCAGGCGGGCGTGGCGGTAGCCGTCGTAGTAGGCCAGGGCCGTCATGAAGGCCGGCACCGGCAGGCCGATCGTGGCGGCCGTGGCGATCACGTGCCGCCAGGCCTGCTGGGCTTGGGTGAGGGCCGCAGTGAAGTAGGGGGCGAGCATCAGGTTTTCAAGGCCGGGCTGGGCCCGGTAGGCCTCGGCGATCCGCTCCAGGAACTGGGCCCGGATGATGCAGCCGCCCCGCCACATCATCGCGATGGCGGCGTAGTCGAGCGGCCAGTCGTGCTCCTTGGCCGCCGCGGCGAGTTGGACGTAGCCCTGGGCGTAGCTGGCGATCTTGGAGGCGTAGAGCGCCTGACGGACCTGCTCGACGAACTCGGCCGGCCGGTCGTGGGAGGGCATGTCGGGGCCCTGGAGCACCCTGCTTGCTCGGACGCGGGCCTCCTTGAGGGCCGACAGGCAGCGGGCGTAGACCGCCTCGGTGACGAGCGTGCTGGGCACGCCCAGGTCGAGGGCGTGCTGGCTCATCCACTTGCCGGTGCCCTTGGCGCCCGCGGTGTCGAGGATCTGGTCGACGAGAAACTCGCCCGTCTCGGGATCGCGGACGGTGAAGATGTCGCGGGTGATCTCGATCAGGTAGCTGTCGAGGTCGCCCTGGTTCCACTCGGCGAACACCTTGGCCAGGTCGTCGTTGGAGAGCCCGGCCCCGTGCTTGAGCAGCCAGTAGGCCTCGCAGATCAGCTGCATGTCGCCGTATTCGATCCCGTTGTGGACCATCTTCACGTAGTGGCCCGCGCCCCGTGGCCCCACCCAGTCGCAGCAGGGGATGTCACCCTTCGGGCCGACCTTTGCCGCGATCGCCTGGAAGATCGGCTGCACCAGCGGCCAGGC
>CAYRNG010000050.1:0-6980 GCA_964425395.1 uncultured Candidatus Kuenenia sp.
AAGCAGCACCTTCGCCATCGCCTCGTCCTCGAGGTCGCCCAGCGGCATGCCGTGCTCCTTGAGGAACTTGATCAGATACTCCCGCGGAATGCGGCGGTCCTGGCTGCCCGGAATGCGGTAGCCCTTGAGCCGGCCGGAGTCGAACCATTTGCTCACCGTGCGGGGAGCAACTTTACAGATCTTGGCGACCTGGCCTGTCGTAAAAACCTTCATCGCGTGGACTCCATGTGGATCATTCGTGTCCGGAATCGACTTTGGCCAGCCCGCGGCCTTGCGACCGGCGGAACACAGCCCCCCTTGTGGTGCGGCTCGAAGCCTCGCCCGGGATCGCCGCACCGACGTGCCCCGAGAAGGACGGCCCATGTGCCGTGAGGGGGGCGTGAGAACGGGCCGCACGCGGTGGTCGCCCAATGGGCGAACGCCGACAACCGGCAGCCGGATTCGCAGGATTCCCCCCCTGCGGCACACCGCTTGGCGACCGGCCCCGAGGGGCCCGGACACGTTCGCGGTGTGACCATCCGAACGTGTAGATCGAAAGATCACGTCGTGCGACTTGAGCCGTTCTTCCCGACCGCAGCGATGGCAGGGCGTGAGCCGCCTGGCACGGTGGCCGCTGGTCGGCCTGCGGGCTTGAAGCTGGGCAAGCGGGGAAGCCGTTGCCGCCGCGGCTCTGCCCCGCCGGCCTCGGGGGATCAGGCGGCCCGGCTGGCCACGGCGGTGGCGGTGGTCTCGAACCGGACCGAGATCCGCTTCGAGACGCCCGACTCCTCCATGGTCACGCCGTACAGGGTGCCGGCCGCGGCCATCGTCTTCTTGGAGTGGGTCACGACGATGAACTGCGTCGCCGAGAGGAAGTCGCGAAGCACCCCCACGAACCGGTCCACGTTGGCCTCGTCGAGGGCGGCATCGACCTCGTCGAGCACGCAGAACGGGCTGGGCCGCGACCGGAAGATGGCCAGCAGGAGGGCCACGCAGGTCATCGTCTTCTCGCCACCGGAGAGCAGCGAGATGTTCCGCGGCTCCTTGCCGGGGGGGCGGGCCATGATTTCGACCGACGTCTCGAGCAGGTCGATGCCCTCCTCCAGCACGATGTCGGCCTGGCCGCCGCCGAAGACCCGCTCGAAGAGCTCTCGGAAGTGGCCGCGGACGGTCTCGATCGTCTCGCCGAGCAGTCGCCGGCTCTCGTCGTCGATCCGGGCGATCAATTCCTCGATCGACTCCCGGGCCGTCGTGACGTCGGTCAACTGGGCCTCGAGGGTGGCCAGCCGGGCGGCCAGCTCCTCGGCCTCGGCGAGGGCCTCGAGATTGACGTTGCCCATGTTGGTGATCTTGCGGCGGAGCTGCTCGATGGCCGCCTCGAGCGCCGCCCGGTCCTCGGGCACCGGCTCGGCCGCCTCGTCGGCGGCCTCGGTCACGGGGGCCTCGGCCACGGTGGCCTCGGCCGCGTCGATGTCGAGGTCGTATTCATCGCGGATCCGCTCCACGATCCGGGCCCGCTGGTGCCGGACCTCGCCGGCCTCGAGGTCGTGGGCATGGATTCGTTCGCCCAGCGTGGCCGCCCTGCCGCGGGCCTGATCACGGGAGTGTTCGGCCTGCTGGCGGGCCTGCTCGCCCGCGGCAGCCTGGCGTTCGACCTCGGCGAGCAGGCTGGCCGCCCGGGCCGACTCCCAGGCAGCTTCGGCCCGCCGACCCGTGGCGGCCAAGAGGTCGAGTTCCCAGGCCTGGAGCCGGCGGGCGAAGGCGTCGCGGGCGGTGCCTGCGGCCCCGATCTCCTCCCGCCGCAGGGCTGCGGTGTCGATCGCCGACTGCACGGATTCCCGGAGCCGGTCGAGCTTCTCGCCGCAGGTGGCCCGCGTGACCTGCAGCCGGTGGACCTCCTCGATCACCTCGCCGCGGCTGCGTTCCAGGCTCTGGATCGCCGTCTGGCACCGCTGGGCCTCGGCCTCGGCCGCGGTGACCGCGGTGGCGATCGCATCGAGCTCGTCCCGGGTCGAGCGGCTGGCTGCTTCGGCGGCGACGGCCCGCCGCTCGACTTCGCGGAGCCGCTGCTCGGCAGCATGGATCGCCCCCTCGGCCGCCCGCTCGTCGCGGCCCAGCCGGCTGAGCTCGGTGCGGGCCGCCGTGATCGCGTCGGCGGCATCGTGCCGGCGGCGCTGGGCGGCGGTGAGTGAATCACTCATCTCGGCCAGGTCGGCCTCGCGGGAGGCGACGGCGGCGGTCGCTTCCTCGACGGCGGCTGCCAGCTCGGCCGCCCGCCGGTCCACGGCCGCCAGCTCGCTTCGCCGACTGACCAGGCCGAGGCTCGAGCCGCCGCTGCCGATCTCGAGGCCGTCGCTGGCGGAGAGCGACTCGCCGGCCCGGCTCAGAAACCGGACGCCGGCCGGAGCGGTCGCCACGAGCGGTACCGCCGCCTCGATCCGGTCCACGATCCAGACCTGGCCAAACAGCCGACGGGTGAGCATTGCGGCGGCGGGCGCCAGCGGCCCGGCTGCGGCCAGGAGTTCGTCGAGCCGGCCGACGACCCCGGGCTGGCCGGTGGGATCGTAGGCGGCCGGTTCGGGCAGGCTGGAGGCGGCCAGGAAGCTGATCCGGCCACCGGCGGCGAGCGTCCCTTGAGCGGCGGCAGTCGGGGCCCAGGCGGCATGCCAGCCGACGACGTCGGCGAGGGAATCGACGACGAGCCCCTGGCCCCGCTGGCCGAGGGCCAGGTCCACCAGGTCCGCCCAGTCGACCGCGGCGGAGAGCTGATCGGCAAGCACGCCGGCCAGACCGGGTACGGCGGCGGCAGGATCGTGGAGCAGCCGGCGGGCAGCGTCGCTGATGCCCTCCTGCCGCTCGACCATTTCCCGCAGCACATCGCGACGCTCGCGGCAGGCCTCCGCGGCGGCCCGACAGTCGGCGAGCTGCTGCCAGGCGGCCTGGAGGCGTTCGCCGGCCCGCCGGCGAGCCTCCTCGGCGGCAGTGGTTTCGCGTTCGGCCGTTGCACGCCGGGTGGCGAGCGACTCGAGCTGCCCCTCGCCGGCGGCCCGGGCCTCGTCAAGGGCGGCGCGGGCGGCACGGGCCCCCTCGAGAGCATCGCGGGCCGCTTCCACTGCGGCCGTGGCCTCGGCCAGCCGGCCAGTCGCCGCCTCGGCGGCGGCCTCGAGGCGGAGCCGCCGCTCTCGCACCTCGTCGCGGACGGCGGCAGCCCGGGCGAGCGCCTCGCGAGCTACCGTGGCGTCGTCATCCGAGCCGGCCGCCGCCTGGCGGCAGTCGGCCAGCCGGCGATCAATGGCCGCCAGTTCGGCAGCGGCGGTCTCGGCAGCAGCTCGCGCGGCCGAGACGGCCGCAGCGGCGGTGCGGGCCTCCCGGACGGACCGGATCACCTCCGTGGCGACGCGGTTCTGCTCGGCCTCCAGTTCAGCCCGGCGGGAGCGTTGCAGCTCGAGCGTGGCCTCGGAGGCCGCTTCCCGCTGGCTGGCTGCGCCGGCCTCGCCGCGGAGCGCCGCCAGCCGGGGCTGGAGCTCCCCGGCGGCCGCGGCGAGCCCGGTCAGGTCGGCCGCCGCTCGAGCCGCCTCGGCTTCGGCAGCGGTCAGCGCCGCGCGGTCGGCGGCGAGCGCCTCCTCGACGGCCGCAAGCCGGGCATCGACACCGGCCAGATCGCGGGCGGCGGCCACCAGCCGCAGCTGCTTGAGCCGCTCGGCGAGGGTCCGCCAGCGGCGGGCCCGAGCCGCCTGGTTGCGGACGGTCTCCAGCCGCCCGGCCACCTCCCCCACGATGTCGGCCAGCCGCTGCCGGTTTTGCTCGGCCCGCTCCAGCCGGCGGAGTGCCTCGGCGCGGCGGGCCCGAAACCGGGTGATGCCGGCCGCCTCCTCGAAGACCACCCGGCGATCCTTGCCGGAGGCCACGAGCAGGGCATCGACCCGCCCCTGCTCGATCACGCTGTAGGCCTCGGTGGCGGCGCCGGTGCCGGAGAACAGCTCGCGGATGTCCTTGAGGCGGCCGATCTCGCCGTTGACGAGGTATTCGCTCTCTCCGCTGCGGTAGACCCGCCGCATGATCTGCACCTCGTCGCTGGCCAGCGGCAGCTGGCGGGACGAGTTGTCGAACACCAGGGCCACCTCGGCCATGTTGAGCGGCTTGCGGGCGGAAGAGCCGGCGAAAATGACGTCGGTCATCTCCTTGCCGCGGAGGCTGCGGGCCGACTGCTCGCCGAGCACCCACTTGATGGCATCGACGACGTTCGACTTGCCCGATCCATTGGGGCCCACGACGGCCGTCACGCCGGCCGGAAACTCGAACCGGGTCCGGTCGGCGAAGCTCTTGAAGCCGAACAGCTCGAGCGCCTTGAGGCTGATCATGAGCGGTCGTCCGTGCGGTCCTCCCCGGCCGCCGCGGTCGCGGGCTGTTCGCCGTCGCCTCCCGCCCGCTCCTCCCGGGGGGCGGGCCGGCCGTCGTACCCGGTGGCCACGGCGTCGAAGGCCAGCCGGCTGGCGAGGAACCGGCCAGCGGCGGCCTGCTGGAGAAACTGGATGGCATCGGGATAGCCGCCGCCGAGCTCGATGATCCCGCGGATCACCGCGGCCACCTCGGCCGGTACGGTGACCTCCCGGTCGGAGACGCCCGGCTCGAACCGGCTGACCCTGGCCTGCGGGCCGTCCACCACCACGACGATCGATCGGCCCGCCTCGGCCCGCAGCCCGCGGGCGATCGGATGGTCGGTACCGAAGAGCACGATCTCGGGCCGCTGGCTGCGGGTGGCATGGACGAGCGTCGGCCCGCCGACATCGACGATGTGCAGGCCGCAGGCATCGCCGAGCCGCTCCCCCTTGACCAGCGGCATGCTCGGATCGATCCGCCGCAGGGCCCGGAAGGCGCCGTAGCGGGTCTCGGCGCTCGAGCTGGCCAGCAAGCCCTGGAGGGCGTCGATGCCGTTGGCATCGTCGAGCACGCCCAGTGCGGCAAGGGCGGCGAAGCGGGCCGGGCGGAGGTTGGTGGCGGCCTCGGCCAGGTGGCTGGCGGCCAGCGACTCGCCGAGGTAGGCCAGGGCCTCGGCCGCGACGAACCGGACCTCGGCATCCTTCGACTCAAGACCCTTGCGGAGCAGGGGGATCGCGTCCTTGCCGATCGCCTCGAGCCGGACCGCGGCGGCCGGCGCTGTCACCGGATCGGTCAACTGGCGGGCGAGCAGCTGGAGCCGGGCATGCCGCCCCTCGGGGGGCTCGATCACCGCCACGGCCTGCACCACCCGCACGTAACGAGCCAGGTCATGCCGGTAGATGGGGGGCACCTCGAGATGGATGTAGCGATCGGTCTTGGGCGTGGCCACGCCACGCTTGGACCCGCGGATGACCGCGTGGAAGCGACGGTTGATCCAGTCGCCGAGCCGCTTCGACATCGCGAACGAGCGGTGCTCCGGAGCGATGACCAGCCCCAACTCGCGGTCGGTGAGGGCGACGCCCCCGCCGGGCAGACGGGCCCGCAGCCGGGCCTTGGAGTCGAGCGTGCCGCTGGATACCGGATCGACCAACAGCGGCCCCTTGGCGACGCCCAGCTCGTGGCCATCGCGGATCGTGTTGCCGATCACGGCCATCTCGGCCAGCCGGGTCTCCATCAGCCAGCCGCCGGCCAGGCTCGTGGTGTCGTGATTCGGGGGCACGTCGATGAACACGTCGAACCGCTCGCCCTTGCGGCAGCCGGGGGGTAGGTAGCCGTGGATCCAGACCAGCGAGGTGCTCGAGGAGGCCAGCAGCCGGTTGGGCTCGACCACGCCGCGGGCCTGCATGTCGGCGACGAGGGTCGATCGCTGGGGTCCCGGCGGCGGGTCGCTGCCGGTGTCGGCCAGGCCGGTGACGAGCGCCGGCCGCTCGATCCGCTTCAGGCCCAGCCCCCAGGGGGCGGTGTAGTCGCCCACGAATTTGGTGCTCTCCTCGAGATGGGCGAGGGCCTCGATCTCCGGGCTCTGGCTGCGGATCGCCGGCCCGGCGCAGCCGCCGGCCAGGGCCAGGCCGCTGGCGAGCGCGAGCCAGAGCATCGGGGGGGCCGTCCGCCGGCAGGTGAATGAATCCATGTCGGAGCAGGCGTTCCGCGGTGACCTCCGGAGGTGACCCGCTGGCGGCAATGGCCGCGGCTCCGGAGGGGCCGGGAAAGTAGGGGCCGCGGCAGGGGAGGGTCAAGGGTGCTTTGAAACTCGCATCTGCCGGGCCTGGTTGCCAAAAAAGCAGCCCCCGGCCGGCCGCGGAATCGCCTTGGCCCGGGCCGGAGGGCCTGCTACGGTTCGCCCGCCGGCGGGAGCCGGTGGCCGCCGAGAGGCGGCTTCGTGCAGTCCGCGGGCCCTGACTCGTCAGGCCCTCACCCGATCCGGATGGAGAACTTGTTCGTGACGGCGTTTCAGGGAAGTGCGTTGAGCGTGCACGTGCGGTGGATGATCCGCCGCGACATGCCGGAGGTGGTGGCCATCGAGCGGGAGGCCTTCGAGTTTCCCTGGGCGGAGGACGACTTCACCCGCTGCCTGCGGCAGCGGAACTGCATCGGCATGGTGGCCGAGATGGCCGACTCGGTCGTGGCCTTCATGATCTACGAGCTCCACCGCACGAAGCTCCAGATGCTCAACTTCGCCGTCCGCCGGTCGCACCGCCGGCTCGGCATCGGCACCCGGATGATGGACAAGCTCGTTGCCAAGCTCACGCCCGACCGGCGGGGCCGGATCGTGCTCGAGGGGCGGGAGACCAACCTGCCGGCTCAGCTCTTCTTCCGCTCCCTGGGATTCCGGGCGACCTCGGTGCTCAAGGACTTCTATCAGGACTCCACGGAAGACGCCTACCTGATGCAGTACGCGGCCGACCCCCTCCCGGGCGAACGGCGTCTGGCTGGCTGAACAAGAGCCGGTCCGTCACGCTTGTAGGTCCGTCACGCCGTGACGGACTATCCGCCGGCCAGTTGACGCAGCCCCAACTGTTGGTCGGGGTTGCCGGTGCCATCTCGCCGGACGCTCCTGGGGA
>CAYRNG010000051.1:0-8299 GCA_964425395.1 uncultured Candidatus Kuenenia sp.
GGCGGTCTACCGGTTCGGCACGGCCGAGGTGAACTTCGACAGCTGGGAGGTGACGGTCGGCGGCGAGCCCAAGCGGCTGACGAACCTCGAGATGAAGCTCCTCAAATATCTCGTCGAGCACGAGGGCAAGGTCGTGCCCCGCGAGGATCTGCTCCGGGACGTGTGGGGCCTGACCCGGGCCCCGGCCACGCGGACGGTCGATACCTTCATGCTGGCCTTGCGAAAATATTTCGAGGCCGATCCCTCGAAGCCGGTCCACTTCCTCTCCGTCCGCGGCACGGGCTACCGGTTCGTGCGGGAGCCGGGCTGATGGCCGCCGCGGCCGGCTCGCTCGGGCCGCGACGGGGAGCCTGGCTCCCGTCACTGGCTCCCGTCACCGCCCCAGGAGTGCCGCGGCCGCGTGGCCCGGATCGGGCTGTTTCAAGAGCGACTCCCCCACGAGCATGGCCTGGATGCCCGCGGCCTCGAGCCGCTCGACGTCGGCCCGGGTCTTGATCCCGCTCTCGGCCACGAGCACCACGTCGGCCGGCAGCCGCTCCCGGATCTCGAGCACGTGGCCCAGGTCGGTGGTCATGGTCTTCAAGTTCCGGTTGTTGACGCCCACGAGCGTGGCCCCGAGATCGAGCACGCGGGAGAGGTTCGCCTCGTCGTGCAGTTCCACCAGCGGCGTCATCCCGTAGTCGATGATCGCCCGGTAGAGGCTCCGCAGGTGGCAGTCGTCGAGGCACTCGGCGATCAGGAGCACCGCGTCGGCTCCGTGGGCCCGGGCCTCGACCACCTGGTAGAAGTCGATCACGAACTCCTTGCGGAGCACGGGCAGGCTGACGGCCGCCCGGGCCGCCTCGAGGTCGGCCAGGCTGCCGCCGAAGCCGGCATGGTCGGTGAGCACGGAGAGGGCCGCCGCCCCGGCGGCGGCGTAGGCCGTGACCACCTCCGCGACGGTGGCCCCCGGCCGGATCTCGCCGGCCGACGGGCTCTGCCGCTTGAACTCGGCGATCAGCCTGATCGGCGGCCCGGCCGCCACGGCGGCGAAGAAATCCCGCACGGGCGGAGCGGATGGCAGGAGCGCCTCGAGCACGGCCAAAGGCACACTGTCGCGGGCCACCGCCACTTCCCGCCGCTTCCGGGCCACGATCTCGTCGAGGATGTCTGGCATTCAAAAGAGTGTACCCAGCCCCCGTAGCGGCAGGATGGCCCTGCAGGTAGGCGAAGCCTGTCCATCCCGCCGACCAGTTGAGGCGACCCCTTCCGTGGGTCGGGGTTGCCCGTGCCATCTCGCCGGACGCTCCCTCCAGGCATCCTGCCTTCCGGTCGCTCGATGGCGGCTGCGCTTTCGGCATCCTGCCTGCGCTGGCCGCCAACGCCGTCGAGATAGCACGGGCAACCCCTCACTCGACCCGCCACGTAGCGGCGGGGTTATTATCCCGCCGGCCAGTTGACGACGCGTTTCCGGTGCCACCGTTTCCGGTCGGCAACGCCCCGCTGTCCGACGGGTTGGAAAACCCGCGGCTACATTGACGCGCAAAGCACGGCCGCCGGGCGGAGGCCCGGCAAGGCGGCGGGGGGCATGGATGCCCCCGCCGCCGTGAAGTCAGTGCCGAAAGTGCCGCCGCGAGGTGAACACCATCGGGATCCCGGCCGCGTCGGCCGCGGCGATGACCTCGCCATCCCGCTTCGAGCCACCCGGCTGCACGATCGCCGCGATGCCGGCCTCGGCGATCAGCTCGATCGAGTCGGGGAACGGAAAGAAGGCGTCGGAGGCGAGCACCCCGCCGCGGGCTCGGTCGCCGGCCTTCTCGACCGCCAGCCGGACCGCGTCCACCCGGCTCGTCTGGCCGGTGCCGGCCCCCACCAGGCTCGTGCCCTGGCAGACGGCAATCGCGTTGCTCGTCAGTCGCCGCACGATCGTGAAGGCGAAGTCGAGGGCCGGCGTCAGGGCGGCCGGGGGGGCGTGCTTCGTGACCACCCGCCAGGTGGCCGGGTCGTCGCAGGTCTCGTCAGGCCGCTGGGCGAGAAAGCCCCCGGCCACGCTCCTGAGTTCGAGCCCCGCCGTTGGCCCCCAGGGATCGCCCGGTGGCATCTCCACCAGCCGCACGCTCCCCTTCCAGGCAGGCTTGGTCGTGAGCAGCTCGACCGCCGCCGGCTCGAAGGCCGGGGCGGCGATCACCTCCACGAACAGCCCCGGCGCCGCGAGCACCTCGGCACTGGCCAGGTCGAAGGTCCGGTTGACGGCCACGATCGAGCCGAAGGCGCTCGTCGGATCGGCGGCCATCGCGGTGGCCAGCGCCGCCGCGACGGTGGTGGCCGAGGCGGCCCCGCAGGGATTGGTGTGCTTGATGACGACCGCCCCCGGATCCTGCAGCAGTCCGGCCAGCCGGGTGGCGGAATCGAGGTCGAGGAGGTTGTTGTAGGAGAGCTCCTTGCCGGCCAGCTGCCGGAGGCCCGCCAGGCCCACGTGGGTGCCGACCGGGGCCAGCAAGGCCGCTGCCTGGTGTGGGTTTTCGCCGTAGCGGAGCGACATCCGCCGCTCGAGCTCGAACCCCATCCGGGCCGGCAGCGGCGGCTCGTCGCCGGCGGCCGACACCGGGGCCGCCACCTCGCGGGCCGCCACCAGGCCGGCGTGGCGGGCCATCCAGCGGGCGATCACCGCGTCGTAGGCGGCCGTCCGCTCGAAGGCCCGGGCCGCGAACAGCTTCCGCTCGGCAAGCGTCGTGCCCCCCGCGGCGATCGCGGCCACGAGGTCGTCGTATTGCTCGGGGCCCGTCACGATCGCGGCGAAGGCATGGTTCTTGGCGGCGGCCCGCACCAGGCTCGGGCCGCCGATGTCGACGAGCTCGATCGCCTCATGCGGCAGGCAGCCCGGCCGGGCCACCGCCTCCTCGAAGGCGTAGAGGTTCACGATCACGGCGTCGAACCGGCCGATGCCGTGCTCGGTCAACACGGCCAGGTCGTCGGGCCGGTCGGCCCGGGCCAGGATCCCGGCGAACACGTTGGGGTGGAGCGTCTTGACCCGGCCATCGAGCACCTCGGGAAAGCCGGTCACCGCCGAGATGTCGGTGACGGCCAGGCCGTGGGCGGCCAGGGCTCGGGCGGTGCCGCCGGTGCTCACCACCTCGACGCCGGCGGCGGCCAGGGCGGAGGCGAGCCGGTCGAGGCCGGTCTTGTCGAACACGCTCACGAGCACGCGGCGGATCGGCACGCGGTCGGGCGGAGGGGGCGGCGGGGCGGCTGCTTGCATGGTGGGGATTATGGACTCTGAGCCGCTGCCGGCAACTCCACCTCGAAGATGCTGCCGCGGCCGGAGGGCCGGCCCTTGGCGGTCACCTTGCCCCGCAGTTGCCTGACGAGCGAGCGGACGAGAAACAGGCCGAGGCCGGTGCCGGGCGTGCTCCGCTCGAGCTCGCTGCCGAGCCTCACGAAGCGGCGGAAGACCGCGTGCCGCTGGGCCAGCGGAATGCCCGGGCCGTTGTCGGCCACCCGAATCGTGACGGTGCCGCCGGCGGCCGCAGCCGTGACCTCGACCTGCGGCTCGGGCAGCGAGTACTTGACGGCGTTGTCGATCAGATTCCGAAACACGATCTCGACGTCGGTCTCCCGGCCCCGGACCGCCAGGGCCGGGTCGCAGGCCACCTGCACGCTGTCGGCGGCCACGGCATGCCGCTGGAGGACCGCCCCCCGGACCTTCTCCAGGAGCGGGCCGAGCGGGGTCACGGCGTCGCTGGCGGCCGGCCGGCGGTTGAGGGTGCGGGCGGCGTCGAGGAGGGGGTCGATCAGGCCGTCGAGCCGCTCCACGTCCTGAAGCATGAAGCGGTGAAACTCCTCCTGCCGTTCGAGGGGCACGCTCCGGCGGGTGAGCGTTTGGAGGTAGAGCTTGAGCGAGGCCAGCGGGCTCTTGAGCTCGTGGGTCACGCTGTCGATGAAGTTGCTCTGCCGCTGGGAGAGGGCAATCGCCTTGACCGTCAGCGCCAGATAGACGATCACCCCGGCGAGCACGGTCACGAGCAGGGCCACGCCCACGCCGAGCACCGCCCAGTAGAAGGCGGCGTTCTCCGAGCCCAAGGCCGCGGCGATGCTGACGAGCACCCAGCCCACCGTCAGGGCCAGGAGCGAGCCGATCAGCACAACCCCCAGCAGGATCGGCCAGCCGAGCGAGCGGTAGGGTTCCATGCGATGCTCCCGGGGAACCGCTATGGTAGCGACGCATGACGGCTTCGACCGGACACGAGCGACGCGGCGGCCAGGGGCCGATTCGGCTGGCGGCCGGCCGGCTGGTGGTCGAGTTCACCTGGAGCGGCGACCGCTGGACGCACCGGGCCGGGACTGCGGGAGGCCCGCTCTGGACGTCGGTGGAGGGGCCCGCCCCGCCCGCCGCCGATCCCCGCTGGCCCGCCTCGCCGGTGCTCGTGGAGGTGTCGCTGGTGGAGGCGGCCGGGGGGCCGGCGGTGGTGGGGGTGGGCCTGGCCGGCCGGTCGCACTTCTCGCTCTGCATCACGGCTCATCCGGCGGGCGGGGAGCGGCTGCTCTGCGAGGCCGCCTGCCGGATCCACGAGCCGGCCGGCTGGCTCGGCTCGACCTACCGCGGCCCCGATGGCCGGCTTGAGCAGGTCAGGGCCGCCGACCCGCTGCCCGCCCCCCCGGCCACCGTCTCGTGGCGGTACACACTCGCCGCCGGCGGGCCGGCCGCCGAGCCGCTCCCGGCCGCGGCATCCCCCGCCGCCCGGGGATAGCGAGGGTTGCGGCGGGCCGGCCGATCGATCACATTCTACAACGCATCCAGCCCGTTTCCCCGCCCGTGCAACCGCCCCATGTTCGACGTGATCGACCGGCTCAAGGCTGAGTGGACCGACAAATACGTCGTCGTCGACTCGCCTGCCCCCGAACTGGCCCGCTTCGCCGCCACCACCGGCATCGTCAAGACGGTCAACATGAACGGCCGCTGCCTGGTCGAGTTCGATCACTACAACAACATCGGCTGGTACGACATCGACCCGGCCTGCCTGAAGATCGTCCCCAAGCCGCTCCCCAAGCCGGCCGAGAGCAAGCCCAAGGCGGCCGCCAAGCCGGCCCCGGCCAAGGCTGCCCCCAAGGCAGTCGCCGCCAAACCCGCCGCCGGCGGGAAGCCCTCGACGGCCGACATCCTCGCCGCCGCCCGGGCGAAGGCCGGTGGCGCCGCCGCCGCCAAGCCGGCCGGCAAGCCCTCGACCGCCGACATCCTGGCAGCGGCCCGCGGCAAGAAGGCCGCTCCCGCCGCCGCGGCCGCCCCGGTGGAGGCCCCTGCCCCGCCGGCAGAAGAGCCGGCCGCCGTCGAGCCCGCTGCCGAGCCTGCCGCTCCGGCCAAGGCTGCGGCCGCCGGTCCGCTCCCCACGACCACGGCCGAGAAGATCGCCTGGTGTCGGGCCAACGACGCCAAGGGCTGAGCCGGCCGGAAACCGCGGGGCTCGGCCGATTCCGCTCTCAAACATCAAGCAGAGTGTTTCCCGCCGCACGGAGGCTTCGCGATGCCCGCTCCCCACGCCCGCCCCTCCGTCACGTTCGCCGTGACGATCATGCTTAACGCCCTGCTTGTGGCCGTGGGCTGCAGCCGGCTGGCCGACCATCCGCTCGTCCGCGAGGCCGTCGAGGAGGTGCGGATCAACGAGCGGGTCGCCGAGCTTTTGGGCGGCCCGGTGAGCTGCGAACGGTCTGTGCGGGGCACGGCCAACGAGACCGACGGGATCGCCAAGCTGGAATTCACCGCCCGCGGCCCGGCCGGCTCGGGCCTGGTGGTGGTGGAGGGGAAGAAGACCCGCGGCGAGTGGGGCGTGACCCACCTCGAACTCCGGCCCGCCGCCGGCGACAAGCTCTCGTTGACAGCCGACCTCGAGGCCCACACCGGCACCGACACGCCCGCCTTCGATCCGACGGCGGCCCCGACCACGCCGGCTGCCCCGCCGCCGGACGACATCGAGATCGTGCTCCCCCCCGGCCCCCCGGGCCAGTAGCGGGCGGCTGTGAGGGGACTGTCCCCGCTTCGGGGACTGTCCCCTTTCCGGTACATCCCCGGGCTCGCGCCCGGGGTTTGTTTGGGACGCGCGCGATGCCCATAGAAACCCCTGGCGCGAGCCAGGGGACGGTGCGTTGGAGCGGAGAGATGTCGTCCCCACGGAATCCGCGGGTCGCGGGAGGGGTTGCCTGTGCTATCTCGACGGCGTTGGAAACCGAAGCGCAGGCAGGATGCCGGAAGGGGGACAGTCCCCGCCGCGGGGACAGTCCCCAGGGAGCGTCCGGCGAGATGGCACGGGCAACCCCGACCAACGGAAAGGGCAGCCTCAACTGGCCGGCGGGATACAATCCCGCCGCTACAGGGGGCAGCTTCAACTGGCCGGCGGATCGTCCGTCACGGCGTGACGGACCTACACGGCGTGACGGACCTACACGGCGTGACGGACCTCCACGCGTCACGAACCTCCAAACCTCCGACTCCATCCGCGCCGCGGGCCTAGGGCAGGTCGCGGAGGGCCTGGAGCTCTTCGGCCCGGCCCACCACGAGGAGCACCTGGTCCTCGAGGAGCTTCCGCTTGCCGTCGGGAAACATGTCGAGCTTCCCCGAGAGGACGTCTTTGATCCCCATCACGTGGACCCCGATCGAGCTGCGGAGGTTGGCCTCGGCCAGCGACTTGCCGGAGAGCGACCCCGGCATCGCCACCTCGGCCACGCTGTACTCCGGGTCGATCGGCAGGAAGTCGAGCACGTTGGGCCAGGTCATTTTGTCGGCCAGCTGGCGGGCCACCTCCTCCTCCGGAAACACCACCCGGTCGGCCCCCAGGTGCTCGAGGATCTTGCCGTGCTCCTTGGTCACCCCCTTGACGATCACCTGCCGGGCCCCGAGCTCCTTGACGTGGAGCGTGGCCAACAGCGAGCGGGAGATCGTCTCCCCCAGCGAGATGAACACGGCCGAGACGTCCCGCAGGGGCAAGTTCTCGAGCACCTCCCGGTCGGTGGCGTCGCCGATCACGCAGTCGTTGATCTCGTTCTTGACCGCCTCCAGCCGGTCGCGGCGGGAATCGACGCCGATCACCTGGCAGCCGTTGGCCGCCAGCTTGCGGGCCAGGGCGGTGCCGAACGTGCCCATCCCCAGCATCACAAAGCGCTTGGTCGTTTTCATGGTCGCTAGCCGACGAGCGGCTCCTCCTCGAGGTATTCGGGCTGGTAGGGGATCCGCTGGCGGCCCAGGGCCACCGCGGCGGTGAGCGGGCCGAGCCGGCCCAGGAGCATCAGGAGCATGAGCACCAGCTTGCCCGCGTCGGTCAAGAGGGGCGTGATGCCGGTGGACAGGCCGACCGTGCCCAGCGCCGAGATGCACTCGAAGAGCGCCTCCAGGAACCAGCGGGGCCGGGCGGCCACGGCCGTGCGGGACTCGACCGTGAGCAGGGCCACCAGGGCCACGATCGCGATCGATCCGAAGAGCAGCGCCGTGGCGGTGGCCCGGCGGATGGCGGTCGGGGGAATCGTCCGGCGGGCGAAGTTGGCCCGCGGCAGGCCCCGGAAGCTCGACCAGGAGCTGACCGCGAGCGTCATGAAGGTGCTCACCTTGAAGCCGCCGCCGGTCGAGCCCGGCCCCGCCCCGATCGCCATCAGGATGATCGCCAAAAACAGTGTCGGGTTGGCCAGGCGGCCGTAGTCCACGGTGTTGAAGCCCGCCGTCCGGCAGGTGACCGAATGAAACAGGCCCGCGAGGATCCGCTCCGGGAGCGACTCGCCGGCCAGCACCCCCTCCCATTCGAGGAGCCAGAACGAGACCGCCCCGGCGGTCAACAAGATCGCCGTGCCGAGGAGCATCAGCTTGGAGTGGATGCTGAGCCGGGGCCAGCAGTCCCGTGGCTGCCGGAGCCGGGCCGCCACGTCGAGGATCACCGGAAAGCCGATCCCCCCCACGATCACGAGGGCCGCGATGATGGCGTTGATCGGCAGGTTGCCGGCGAACGCCGTCAGACTGTCGTCGGCCAGGGAGAAGCCGCCGTTGCAGAAGGCGGACACGGTATGGAAGGCCGACCACCAGAGCACCTGCCCCGGCGAGCCGCTGCCCCAGGTGGCCCAGGAGAGCAGCAGGAACCCCAGGAACTCGGCCACCGCCACCACCAGAAACACCGCCAGGGTCAGCCAGCGGAGGTCGCGGCCCGAGGTGATGCCCAGCGTGTCGGCCACCAGGGCCCGCTGCCGGAGCGTGGCCTGGCCGCCGAGCTGGAAGGCGGCCAGCGTGGTGACGGTCATGATTCCCAGGCCCCCGAGCTGCATGAGGAGGAGGATCACTCCCTGGCCG
>CAYRNG010000052.1:0-4182 GCA_964425395.1 uncultured Candidatus Kuenenia sp.
GGCGGCCACGGTGAGCACCATGATCACGAGGACGTGCCCCCCCCAGTCGCCGTGATGCCGGCTCCAGGAGACGAGGCTCACCGACACGCCCTGGAGCATGAGCTCGGCCGACAGGAACATCACGATCAGGTTCCGGCGGGCCAGGATGCCGACCAGGCCGAGCGCAAACAGCATGCTGCCCACGACGAGGCCGTTGAGGACGAGGGCCGAAGGAATCATGGGCCGGCCTTCCGGGGGACGAGGTCGGTCGGCTCCTGGGCCTGCGTTCGCGAGACGATCGCGATCGCGCCCACGAGGGCGACCAGGAGAAGCACTCCGGCCGCCTCGACGGCCAGCAGGTGGCGGCCGAAGAGGGCCCCGCCCAGCCGGGCCACATGGTCGGCGGCCAGGGGGTCGCCCCCGGCGGAGTCGGCCGGGGGCTCGGGTGCGACAGGCGCGGCAGTCGCACCGGCCAAAGCGGCGGCCTTCGAGGGCACGGCACAGCAGTCGGCAGGGCCGGCCGCCAGCCGGCCGATGAAGAGCGTCAAGAGGCCGAGCAGGACGGCGCCGGCCACGGCCGAGAGCAAAGGTTCGTTGGAGACCCGGTCGTAGGGGGCCATCCCTGAGGGCTGGGCAAGCATCAGCACGAACAGGAACATCACCAGGATCGCGCCGGCGTAGACCACGATCGTGGCCACCCCGAGAAACTGGGCCCCGAGCACGAGCAGCACGCCGGCCACACCGGCCAGGGCCAGGGCGAACCAGATCGCCGAGTAGACCGGCGAGCGGGTCACGATCGTGGCGGCGCCGGCGATCACCGCCACCAGCGACACGATCAGAAACACTGCCTCCTCCCCCGCGCCCCCCAGCCGGTAGCCCGAGGCCACGAACAGGCCCAGGGCGATCGCCCCCAAGAGCGTGCCGAACCGGCGGGCCGCCCGCTCGCGGGCCCCGCTCTCGCCCCGCGGTAGGAGCAGCCAGAGGGCCGCGGCGGCAGAGCCCACGGCCACGGCCAGGATCGATCCGGTGGTGGACAGGCCGCCGTCGGGGCTCACAGCGTGCCTCCGAGGGCGGCCGATTTCATCGGCTCGGCGTCTTTCGTCATGTCGTAGACGCTCAAGAGCTTCTCCTTGTCGAAGATCATCTCTTCGCGGCTCTTGCCGGTCAGGTCGAGGAGGCTCGTGAGCTCGATCGCATCCACCGGGCAGGCCTCCTCGCACATCCCGCAGAAGATGCACCGCAGCTCGTCGATCTGGAAGGCCTCGGGGTATTTCTCGCGATCGGGCCAGGGGCTCTCGGCGGCCACGATGTCGATGCAGTGGGCCGGGCAGGCGGTGGCGCAGAGGAAGCAGGCCACGCACTTGACGCGGCCCTCCTCGTCGCGGTTGAGCCGGTGCACGCCTCGGTAGATGAGCGGATTGCCCACCGTGGGCCGCTGCTCGGGATAGCTGACTGTCACCTTCGGGCTCACCAAGTGCCGGGCGGTCGTGGCGAGCCCCTGGACGAAGAGCGGCAGGTAGAGCCGCTCGGCCAGCCCCAGCGGCTTGTCCTCGAGCCAGGTGATCGACGGATCGGTGGATTTCATCGTAGACCTCCTTTGCAGGAGTTTGTTGAGTCACGTGCGCATCCCAGGACCGCGAGGGGTTGCCCATGCCAATCGAGCGGCGTAGGAAACCGAGCGTAGCCAGGATGGCGAAGCGAGGTTTCCTTCGAGCGAGCGGAGGGCAGGATGCCCGCAGCGAGCGTCCGGCGAGATGGCATGGGCAACCCCGAGCTTTGCGATTCGCGGCGCTGATTCATCTCAGACCTCCACCAGTTCGTGCTCGACGTCGAGCGGGCCGTGGGTGCGGATCGGGGTGTTGTCGGTGCCCGAGGGGGTGAGCAGGCCGGCGGCGATCCAGCCGATGAAGAACACGCCCCAGGGAATGAGGGCCGCGACCCAGCCGCCGGTGCCGGACCCGAGGGCCTCGATGAGCTGCGGCCGAAACTCCTCGATCGCGGCCACGGTCACGAGGTTCACGAGGCCCAAGGGGAGCATCACCTTCCAGGCCAGGCTCATCAGCTGGTCGAACCGGAACCGCGGCCAGCTCCAGCGGACGAGCATGAAGAACAGGATCACGCCGAAGATCTTGGCCGAAAGCACCAGGAACCGGACGAGCGCGATGCCCCAGGTCTCGACGGGGCCAGAGCCGGTGACGCCCCAGAGGTGCCAGCCGCCCAAGAACATGATCACGATCAGGAAGGCCGCCGTGACCATGTGGAGGAACTCGGAGACCAGGAACAGGAGCAGCTTGATCCCCGAGTATTCGGTGTGATAGCCGCCGACGAGCTCCTGCTCGGCCTCGGGCAGGTCGAAGGGAAGCCGGGCCGCCTCGGCGAAGGCCGCCACCAGGAACACGATGAACCCCAGCGGCTGGGAGAAGGCATACCAGGTGCCGCTCGCCGCCTGGGCGTCGATGATCCGGTCGAGCCGCAGCGAGCCGGCCGCCAGGACCACGCCCAGCAGGCCGAGGCCGAGCGGGATCTCGTAGGCGACCAGCTGGGCGCTACTTCGCAGGCCCCCCAGGAAGCCGTATTTGTTGTTGCTCGCCCAGCCGCCGAGCAGGACGCCGTAGACCGCGATGCTCGAGAGGGCGAACACCCAGAGCACGCCCACGTCGAGGTTCGGTGCCACGAGGAGGGGCTCCTCGCCCGTCAGGCCGAGGGCGGGAATCGGGGGCAGCGAGCTGCCGAACGGGATCGCGGCGAAGATCGCCAGTGAGGCGGCCAGGAGCACCAGTGGCGCCGCGGCGTAGAGCACCTTGTCGACGTGGCGGGGCGTAAAGTCTTCCTTGAGGATGATCTTGAGACCATCGGCCAGCGGCTGCCCCAAACCGAACAGGCGGATCTTCGTGAGCGGGATGCCGACCCGATTGGGCCCCTTGCGGTCCTGCACCCAGGCGGCCATCCAGCGCTCCACGAGCACGAGGTAGGCGGCGGCCGTCATCAACCCGCCGATCAACAGGCCGATCTTCACGAGGGCCACGATCGTGGCCTGGGAGGGGAGGAAGTCGCTCATGCTCGTGCCCTCACGCTCATGCCAGCGCCCTCAGGCGAAGGTCGATGCCGGTGGCGGGCAGGTCGTCGCCCAGGGCCGCGAAGGCAGCCGATGACTCGGCCAGCTGCCGCCGAACGGCGACCGGATCGTAGAGGCCGCGGCGGCCGAGCATGTTCCAGAACAGCCGGCCCTCCGGCCAGACGCCGGCAGGGGGACGGATCGCCTGCCGGAAGCTCTGGGCGTGGTGGGCCACGTTCACCCAGGTGCCGGCCCGCTCGGCGAAGCCCGCCGCCGGCAGCTGCCAGGTGGCGTGCGCCGACAGCGGCGAGTCGAAGAAATCCTGCACGACCAGGCAGGGGAGGCCGGCGAAGGCCGCGGCCTGGGCCGAGTCGATCCAGGTCCGCGGGTAGCCGGCCGTGATCCAGACCCCGTCGGCATGGCCGGCGGAGACGTGGGCCACGAAGTCGCTCCAGGTCCGGCCGGACGCGCCGAACAAGGCGAGCACCTCCTCGACGCCCCGCCGGTTGGGGCACTTCTCGCCCCGGATCGTGAACCCGCCGGGGAAGGTTTCGTCTTCGCCGACGACAGGCACGTGGCCGAGAGCCAGGAAGGCGTCGGGGTCGATCGAGCGGGCCACGCCGCAGAGCATCCAGGCCTCCTCGACGGTGAGCATCGGGGAGACCGCCACCGCCAGGCGACCGGCCTTCTCGAGGTCGGCCCTGAGATCCGTCACCACGTCGGCCCACTCGACCGGCTGGAAGGCGGCACCGGCGTGGCCGTTGCCCGCGGGCCCGCCGCCGGTGGCCCGGCGGCCGGCGGCAAGAATCCGCGCCGAGTCGTGGAGGTGATGCCAGCCGTAGCGGCCCTCGTCGCAGATCCACCATTGGTTGACGTGGGGATTCTCGCGGGGCTTGAGCCGGTAGACGGTGTCTTGGTTGTGCTCGGTGAAGATCGAGCAGCCGGCCGAGCAGCCGCCGCAGACGTTGGCCTCCCGCTTCAAAAACCAGACCCGCTGCTGGTAGAGAAAGTCTTTGTCGCCGAGGGCGCCCACCGGACAGAGGTCGACGACGTTGCCGGCCAGCTTGTTGTCGAGCGGGAAGCCGGGGAAGACGTCGATCTCCTCCTTGGCGCCCCGCGAGGTGACCATCAGCTCCCCGGTACCGGAG
>CAYRNG010000053.1:0-9500 GCA_964425395.1 uncultured Candidatus Kuenenia sp.
TGGAGGCCACGAGGAAGGCGACGGTGGCGGCCGCGTCGAGCCGCCAGCCGATCAGGGCGAAGACGACGATCGAGAGCAGGAGCCGCGCGAGCGACAGCAGATTAGGGACGGTCCAGACGCGGCTGAGATCAGAGGACATGGTCATGGGGTCGGGTTTGTGGCAGAGGTCTTGGGTGACGCAGGCTCGGGGTTGCCCGTGCCATCTCGCCGGACGCTCGCTGCCGGCATCCTGCCTTCAGCTCGCTCGATGGAAACCTCGCTTCGGCATCCTGCCTGCGCTTCGGTTTCCAACGCCGTCGAGATAGCACGGGCAGCCCCTCCCGCGACCCGTATTTCCTGAGACCTGCGGGTTGACGATCCACATCGCAAGACGCGCAAAGCATGGCCGCCCCGTAGCGGCGGGATGACCCTACGGGCAGGCAAAGCCTGTCCATCCCGCCGGCCAGTTGGCGGCGCGTTTCCAGTGTGACCACTTCCGGCTGGCCGCTTCGCGCTGTCCGTCGGGTAATAAACCCGCGGCTACGTTCCGCAAGACGTGCAAAGCACGGCCGCCCGGAGGTGCGGCCGGCGGCCGGAGGGCCGCGAAGCCCGCCGGGGGCAGGGATGCCCCGCCGGGCGTGCAGCTAGAACGTCAGGCTGTCTTCGGCGAAGACCTCGCGGCTTTCGTAGGCGTGGAACAGCCGTGAGATTCGCAGCGAGAGCATCTGGAGGAACAGCGCCCGGAACTCCCCCTCCGAGCGGTCGGTCGCGGGGACGGCGCTGTTGGCCGGAAATGCGAAGTCGTCGATCCGCCGCTGGAAGACGAGCTTCTTCTCGGCCACGTCATACACCCGCACGGCCACGCTCGCCCGGCCTCGGTAGAGGGTCGAGCCCTCGTGGAACCGAAACTCTTCCAGGTCGATGCCGACGACGTGGTCGGCACCGAGGGCCGCGGCCACCGTCGGGTAATCGACCCAGGAATTTTCGTCGATCCAGCGGGCCACCTCATGCTGGCCGATCACCTTGGCCCGCCGCACGCCCTTCTGGATCTGGGAGCCGATCAGGCCGGCCAGTTCCCGGGCCGAGCCGGCGTCGGTGAATTCCAGTTCGATGATCGGCCGGCAGATCACCGCGACCTTCTTCCCCTTGAGCCCGGCAAACTCTGCCGGCACGTCCGCCGGTTGCACCAGGTAGGCGACCGTGAGGAGCGTGGAGCAGCCGGTCAGGAGGGGGAGCGCGAGAGCCGCCAGGAGGGCGAGCCGGCGGGGGAGGGCGAGCATGGGAAGGGGCTCCGTGGGAAGTTGGGCCGGGCGGCCGGGGAGGCTAGCCGGCTCCCAGAGGCCGCTCAATCCCGTTTGGCCGCCGGCCATGGCAGAATGCGGCCAACGAGCCTTGCCCATGTCCTCGACCCCTCCCAGCCACGCAGCCAGCCTCCCGGGCCAGACCTTTCTGACCGCCCTGGCTGCGGGGCTGCCGGCCACGCTCGACTGGACCTTCCCGAGCCTGGTGGGTGTTTCGGGGGGGGCCGACAGCGTGGCCCTCCTGCTGGGGCTCGTGCGACTCGAGCCGGCCGCCGGCCGCGGGCTGGTGGTGGCCCACGCCGACCACGGGCTCAGGGCCGAGTCGGCCGCCGATCTGGCCTTCGTGGCCAACCTGGCGGCCGACCTCGGCCTGCGGTTCGTGTCGCGGCGGCTGGCGGTATCCGCGAGCGGCGGCGGCGAGGGGCTCGAAGCCCGGGCCCGCCGGCTGCGATACGCGTTTCTCGCCGAGGCGGCCCACGAGGTCGGAGCCCGGCACGTGCTCGTGGCCCACACGGCCGACGACCAGGCCGAAACGATCCTCCATCGAATCCTGCGGGGCACGGGGGTCGCCGGGCTGGCCGGGATGCGAAAGTCCCGCTCCCTGGCCGATGGCGTGGCGCTCGTGCGGCCGCTGCTCGACGTGCCACGGGAGGCTACCCGGGCGTTCCTCGTGGCTCTGGGCCAGGAGTGGCGGGAGGATGCCAGCAACGCGGATCTCGGCCGGGCCCGGAACTTCATTCGCCACGAGCTCCTGCCCCGTTGCTCGAGCGGCCCCTATCCTGCCGCCACCGCGGCCATCCTTCGGCTCGGCGGCCAGGCGGCCACCGTGGCCGCGGCGGGTGCAAGCGCCGCCGAGCACCTCCTCGATCGCCACGCCGAGCGGCATGCCGACGGCCGCCTGATCCTCCGGACCCGCGACCTGGCGAGCCTCCACCCCAGCCTCTTGGTCGAGGTGGCCGTCGCCCTCTGGCGGCGGGAGGGCTGGCCCCTCCGCGACATGACGGCCAGCCACTATGGGGCCGTGGCGGCCCTGCTCGCCGGCGAGCAGTCAGCCGGGCCGGTCGATTTGCCGGGACCCATCCGGGTGAGCCGGTCGCCAGGTCTGCTCACGCTCGAGCCGCTACCCTGACCGGCCCCCGGCGGCCGGGGCGAGCTCGATCCGCCGGTAGCCACCGATGGCCGCAAAGTAGGCGAGGAAGCCCAGGTAGATCACCGCCATTGTGGCGGGGATGAAGGAATCGGCCTTGAGCGTGTTGCGGTCGCCCTGCTGATCGGCCTGTACGGCGGCCTCTTGGGCGGCGGTCGCGTCCGGACCGGCCTTGCGGGCCGCGGCCACCTTCGCCCCGTCGAGCCCGAAGACCTCCGTGGCGGGAATGTTGAGGAACTGGCTGGGGGTCTCCGCCCGGTATTCCTCGTAGATCGCCGGGTCGGCCATCTGGAGGGCCTCACCGGCGAAGCGATCCTTGCAGTAGCCGAGGCCCGGGCCGCCGATCAGCCCGGCCGACAGCATCCCGATCCCGCCCATGATCGACATCGCTACCGCCCCCGTCTGCGGGAACCGGTCGCCCACCACGGCCAGCATCGTCGGCCAGAAGAAGGTCTTGCCGACCGCGTAGATGCCCAGGGCCGCCAGGGCCGCGGCGAAGGTGGTCATCCCGCTGGCATACCGGAGCCCCACGAAGGCCAGCAGCGACGAGACCAGCAGCAGGCCGATCGGGGAAAGTCCGATCCGCGTCTCGATGAAGTGGGCACAGAACCGGAGGGCGAACATGATCGACGAGGTCCAGATGAACAGCCACTTGCCCTGCTCCGACGTGAACAGGTTGCCGGTGATGTTCTGGATCCAGCTGTCGGTCCCCAGTTCGACCGCGCCGACCAGAGCGTGGGTCACGAACAGGATGAAGAGCATCAGCGACCCGATCGAGAACTTCGTCATCACGGTCACCGCCAGGAGCAGGCCGCCGCCGATCAGGTAGCCGGCCAGGGCCGCCTGATCGGGGATCACCGAGGCCAGGATGTCGCCAAAGAACAGGGCCAGCAGGAAGCAGGCCACGGCCGCCCCCAGGATTCCGACGCTCCGGAACATGTCCACGAAGCTGGCCCCCAGCTCGGCCGCCTCCGAGCGGGGAAACTTCTGGCCCAGGAACATCAGGGCGTAGATCGCCGTCGGCACCAGGTACAGCGCCAGCTGATACTTCCAGTCGATCTGGAGCTTGTCGTCGAGGTACCAGCCCGCCACGGTGCCGAGGATCATGCCCGCCGGCCAGCTGGCGTGGAGCAGGTTGAGGTAGTGGGTCCGGTTGTGGGGAAAGATGGTGGCCACCAGCGGATTGGCGACCGCTTCGAGGGTGCCGTTGGCGAAGGCGAAGATGAACATTCCCCAGAACAGGAACTGGTAGGCGTTGGAGGGAGAGGAGGCGCTGAAGGTCACGAGCGCCGAGAGGACGTGGCCCAGGAAGGCGAGGGCTACCAGCTTGCCGTAGCCGATCCGATCGACGATCACCCCGCCGATGATGATCCCAAAACAGAAGCCCGACAGGCCGGCGCCGGTGATCTGGCCGACCTGGGCAGCCGTGAACTGAAACTCCTCCCGCCAGTTGTCGAGGATGCCGCCGCGGATCGCAAAGCCCACGCCCGCCGCCAGAATCGCCATGAAGCCGGCCCACAAGAGCCGCTGGGCGTTGGGGACGATGCCTGCCAGATCGGAAGCAGACGCCTGCTGGTTCGCGGCCATGCGGAGAATCCTCGGGGAGAGGGGAAGCGGGAAAGCAACGCGAGACTATAGCAAGGGGGCGGAGGCTGGAGGAACGGCAGCTTTGGGGGGGCTTTGGGGGTCGCGTGCGGCTTGACCCCCGCCGGGCCGGTGGCCTACCTTCCCGCCCCTCCCGCGGCCACCGCCCCGCGGCCGAGCCGCCGAACACGCGCCGTGAAGCCCCTCGCCGACATCCTCTGGTCGCTCGTCCGCTGGACGCTGCCACTGACCGTGGCGGCGGTCATCGTGGCGCTTTCGCTGGGCACGCAGCGGGTGGGCGAGGAGGTGCGGCGGCAGTTGGAGGCCCGCCTCCAAGAGCGGTTTCCGACCTTCGTGGTTCGGATCCGGGCGGCCAGCCTGATCGACGGGGAGGGCATCCTCGTACGGGATCTCTCCCTGGCCGAGCGGGGCGGCGATGGCACGCCGCTCGTCTCGGTCGAGGAGATCCACCTGGCCTGCGGCACGGCGCTGGCCGAACTGGCCACCGGCGAGCCGCGGATCACGGCGGTCCGCCTCCGGCGGCCGGTGGTCCATGCCTGCCGCGACATGGACGGCCGCTGGAACGTGGCCACGCTGCTCGAAGCCCGCGGCGGCGGCCTCGGCCTGCCGGTCGGAATCGAGGATGCTACGCTCGCGGTCGAGGACCGTCTCGGGGGGCGGCGGTTCACGCTCCGCAGCATCGGCCTGGCCCTCCGGCCGGCTCCGGCCCCCGATGCCGCCGATCGGATGGCCGTCAGCGGCCGGGTGGGCGGGGATCTCTTCGAGCGGGCCGACTTCGAGGGCCAACTCGATGGCGGGGGCAGCTTCACCCTGGCCGGTCATGTCGAGGCCCTCGAACTCTCGCCCCGCCTCCGGGGCCTGTTGCCTGGCGGCGGTCTGGTGGCCGAGTCGGCCACTGCCGTGCGGGGCCGGCTCGATCTCGACTGGCGGGCGGCGGGCTCCCTGACCGCACTGGCCGCCGCCTCGTTCGAGGCGGCCGGCCGGCTGAGCGGGGGCCATCTCGAGCATGCCGCCCTGCCGATGGCGGTCAACGACATCAGGGCGAGCTTCACGGCCGATCGAAACGGCATCGCCTGCGAGCGGTTCGAGGGGCACTCGGGCTCGACCCTGGTGCGAGGCTCGGGGCGGCTGGCCGGCTGGGATGCCGAGGCCGACTTCGACCTGGCCCTCGAGACCGAGCGGCTGCTCGTCGGCCGGCACTGGGAGCCGTTCCTGCCGGCTTCACTCGCCTCCCAGTGGAGCAAGCTCCTGCCCGCCGGCGAGGTCGATCTCCAGGCTCGGCTCGGCCGCCGGGCCGGCCAGCTCAGCCAGGACATCGCCGTCCGGTGCCGCAACCTGTCGCTCACCTACTACCGCTTTCCCTACCGTGTGGACCGGACGGTGGGCACTGTCACCTACCGCGACGGCGGCGTCTCGCTCCACCTCACTGGCCTGGCCGGCGGTCATCCGGTGCACGTCGAGGGCACGCTCGACACCACGGCCGCCGGCGGCGCGGGGGCGATCGAGGTTCGCGGGGCGGGGATGCGGATCGACGACGCCCTGCTCGATGCGCTGCCGCCCGCCCGGGCCGACCTGATCCGGCGGCTGCGGGCCACCGGCACCTTCGACTTCGCCTTCCGGCACGAGCGGCACGCCCGGCATCCGGGCGGCTCGCTCAACACGCTCGGCATCCGGCTGGCCGGCTGCACGCTGGCCTATGCCGGCTTCCCCTATCCGCTCTCCAACGTCAGCGGCAGCATCCACATGGAGGGGGATCGCTGGACGATCCGAGATGTCAGCGGCACCAACGACGAGGGGCTCGTCCGCTGCTCCGGCCTGCTCGAAGACGAGCCCGACGGTGGCCGGATGCTGACGCTCCACCTGACCGGCACTGCGGTGGTGCTCGAGCCCGAATTGCGAGATGCGCTCCCGCCGAGCATGCGGCGGATCTGGGACGACGTCGCGCCCCGCGGGAACGCCGAATTCACCGCCCGGATCCGCCACCGGCTGGGCACGCGGCAGACCGACGTCGAGCTCGAGGCGACGCCCCGGGGCGACACCGTCTCGATCGAACCGGCCTGGTTTCCCTACCGGCTCGAGCGGCTCCAGGGCAGGCTCGTCTGGCGGGACGGGCTGTTGCGGTTCGAGGGGGTGCGGGGGGTGCACGCCCGGACGACCGTCACCACCGAAGGCACCTGCCGGTTCCTGCCCGACGGCGGCTGGCATGTGTCGTTTGCCCGGCTCACGGCCGACCGCTTTCGGATCGATCACGACGTCTTGCGGGCCCTCCCGGCCGGCCTCCAGCGGGCCGTCGCGGAGACGCGGCTCAAGGGGCTGCTCTCGGTCGATGGGGCCCTCGACATCCATTCCACCGCCGCCCGCGAGGTGACGCTGCCCGACGGCCGCACCGAACTGGTGCCTGGCCCGGCGGCTGCCGCCTGGGACATGCAGCTCGACCTCCAGCAGGCGGCGGTGGATGCCGGGCTACCGCTCGAGCACGTCTGCGGGGGCATCCGCCTGCGGGGGTCGAGCGACGGCGACACCTGGCGGTCGTTCGGCGACCTGGCGATCGACACGGCCACCTGGCGGGGCCTGCAGCTGACGGCGATTCGCGGCCCGCTGGCGATCGACCAGGCCGGGGCCCGGTTCGGGGCGCCGGCCGCCGGCCTGGCCGAGCCCGGTTCTCCGCGGCGGCTCACGGCCCGAATCGCCGGCGGTACGCTCCAGCTCGACGCCCATGTGGCTGCCGGCGAGGCGGGCCGGTTCACCGTCGGCCTGGCGTTGGCCGATGTCGATCTGGCCCGGCTGACGGCCGACCTCGCGGCCGGCCCGACCTCGTCCCGCGGCCGCCTCAACGGGGCGATCGAGGTCAGCGGGGCCCGCTCGGGCAGCCACTCATTCGCCGGCCGCGGGCAGGTGCGGCTCCGCGACGCCGATCTCTACGAGCTGCCCGTGGTCGTGGCGCTGTTGAAGATTCTCCGGGTCCGGGCCCCAGACCGGACCGCCTTCTCAAGCAGCCTCGTCGACTTCCGGATCGAGGGGCCACGGGCCTACCTCGACACGATCGAGCTCTCGGGTGACGCGATCAGCCTCGTGGGGGCGGGGGAGATCGATCTCGACTCCAACATCCAGCTCACCTTCCGGCCCCTGATGGGCGAGGCCGAGACCCAGCTGCCGGCGATGAAGCGGTTTCTGGGCGGGGCCGGCGGCCAGTTCATGGTCGTCCACGTCGAGGGCACGCTGGCCGAGCCGGTGACCACCACCGAGGCCTTTCCCACGCTCGCCGCCGCCGTTCAGAAACTCCAGGCCCAGAAGCGGGAGCCGAGCGGGTTTCGGGCCGCCGGCCGGCCGGAGGTGATGCGCTGAGCGGCCGGGACGGGGTAGAGTGGGCAAGCGGTGCGGCCTCGAGCGAGCGGCCACCGCCACCAGCGGGATCAAACGACGATGAACTTCACGAAGATGCACGGCGCCGCCAACGACTATGTCTACATCGACTGCTTCGCCGATCCGGCCCCGGCCGATCCGGCGGCGCTGGCCCCGCGGATCGCCGATCGCCACCGCGGGGTGGGGGGCGACGGCCTGATCCTCGTCGAGCCCACGCCCCGGGCCGCCGCCCGGATGCGGATGTTCAACGCCGACGGCAGCGAGGCGGAGATGTGCGGCAACGGCGTGCGGTGCGTGGCCCACCTGGTGGTCGCCCGCGGCCGGGCGCCGGCCGGACCGGTGACGATCGAGACCGGCCGGGGGGTGCTCACCGTCGAGGTCCGGCCCACCGGCCCGCGGTCGTCGCAGGTGCGGGTCGAGATGGGCGAGCCGCTGTTGGCGGCGGCCGAGATCCCCGTTGTCGGGGCGGGGGACGGGCGGGTGATCGACGCCCCCTGCCCGGCGATCGGCGAGCCCGAGCCCTGGTGGACCGCCGCCGGGCTCGACCCGCGGATGACCTGCGTCTCGATGGGGAATCCCCACGTCATCCTCTACTGCCGCGACTCAGCAGCGGTGCCGCTGGAAGTCATCGGCCCGCGGATCGAGCAGCATCCCAGCTTTCCCCGGCGGGTGAACGTGCACTTCGTCGAGGTCCTCGCCCCCGACCATGTCCGGATGCGAACCTGGGAGCGGGGCAGCGGGATCACGATGGCCTGCGGCACCGGCGCCGCGGCGGTCTGCGTGGCCGGGGTGCTCACCGGCCGCAGCGGCCAGCGGATCACGGCCGACCTGCCCGGGGGCCGGCTCGAGCTCGAGTGGCCGGCCGCAGGGCCGGTGTTCATGACCGGCCCGGCCGAGGAGGTCTTCGCGGGCACGTGGTGGGGCGAATGACCGCCGGCTCGGCACCGCCGGCTGCTCCCCGAGCGTGTCAATTCAAGCATCGATCCAAGGAAGGATGCCTGCCATGAAGCTCACGACCCCGCTGGCCATCGGCAGCTGGTCGCTCGTAACCACCGCCGCGGTCCGGCAGTGGATGCACACGCTCGACTACCAGGTCGATTATGGCGACCCGGAGGTCGACCCCGTGCATCCCGCCTTCCGGGGCGCCAAGATCTACGTCTTCTGGCATGAGAACATCCTCATGCCCCTGTTCCTGCGGGGCCATTCCAACATCTCGATGCTGCTCTCGCGGCACGCCGACGCCAACATCCTCGACCGGGTCGCCCGGATGATGGGCTTCGGCGTGGTTCGGGGGAGCACCTTCCGCGGCGGCTCGGCGGCGCTCCGCGAGCTGGCCGAGCGGGCGGCGACCGGCAGCCTCACGATCACGCCCGACGGGCCGCGGGGGCCGCGGCGGCAGCTCGCCGCCGGCTGCGTCTTTCTGGCCAGCACGCTCGGGATCCCGATCGTGGCCATGGGGCTGGGCTACGACCGCCCCTGGCGGGCCGGCACCTGGGATCGGTTCGCCATCCCGCGGCCCTTCAGCCGGGCCCGGGGCGTGGTGAGCCGGGCGATCCGGATCCCGGCCGAGCTCGATCGTGACGGGATCGAGTGGCACCGGCAGGGGATCGAGCGGCTGTTGACGCATCTCTCCGACGAGGCCGAGGCCTGGGCACGCGCCGGCACGCGGCGGCCGGGCCAGCGGCCGGTCCGCAAGGAGCCCTCCCGGGTGGCCCGGGAGACCGCGGCCTGGCCCGGGCCGCCGGGGGTGCCGCTCGAGGACGAGCTCGGCCGGCATCGAATCGCCGCCGCCGACGCCGCCGTAGCCGACGCCGCCTGACGCCGCCCCCCGTAGCGGCGGGATTCTATCCCGCCGGCCAGTTGACGACGCGTTTGCATTGCCGCCGTTTCCGGTTGGCGACGCCGCGCTGTCCGTCGGGTTAAAACCCCGCGGCTACGTTTCGCCAAACCGGCCGCCCCGTAGCGGCGGGATTTCCTGGCGGGCAGGCAGAGCCTGGTATCCCGCCGGCCAGTCGGCGCCGCCTCACGTAGCGGCGGGATTCTATCCCGCCGGCCAGTTGACGACGCGTTTGCATTGCCACCGTTTCCGGTTGGCGACGCCGCGC
>CAYRNG010000054.1:0-14657 GCA_964425395.1 uncultured Candidatus Kuenenia sp.
GCTCGCTCTTGGAATACAACGGCGTATTCCTCGCCGAGGGTCCCTGGCCGGGGAAGGCCTACTTCGACGCCCCCCGCCGGGCCCGGCAGCGGGACGCGAGCCTGTATCTCGACTACGGCCACTCGCGGCCCGGCGTCTTCAGCCGGGGGCCGATCTCGCAGCAGTTCGAGCCGCTCGGGGCCGACGCCCGCCCCCTCCAGCTGCCCCCCCGCGATCCGGCCACCCGCAGCGACGAGCTGCCGGCCAAGCAGGAGCTGCCCGCCAGCCCTGCGGCCCCCCTGGGCCCTGAGCTGCTTCCGCCACCGGCGTGAGGGAAGCACGGAAGGCGCGGCGTCAGGGCATGCCGAAGGGGGACAGTCCCCGCGGCGGGGACAGTCCCCGTAGCGAGCGTCCGGCGAGATGGCACGGGCAACCCCGACCAACGGAAAGGGCGGCGTCACTGGCCGGGCCGCTCGAGCACGCCCTGCTGCTCGATCCAGGACCGCATCGCCCGGCCCTGGGCCGTGAGCGTGGAGAGGCCCCGCCACTGCCGGTCGTTGACCGCCGCCTGGAGGGCCTTGGCATCGACCTCCGAAAGCACCAGGAGCACCACCTGCCGCCGCAGATTGGCGTCGTCGCGGGTCTGGCCCGCCTCGTCGATCCGCAGGGCCGGCTGGCGGGCGAGCAAGAGCCGCTCGAGGGCCGTGTGCTGCTCGTGTGAGAGGGCCAATGTGTCATCGAGCTTGGCCAGTGCCTCCGCCACCATGGCCCGCCAGTGGAACGACCGCCGGGCCGCCTGCTCCTCCACCAGACAGGCCAGTTGCCGCTCGTCAAGCGTGCTGCCGAGCACCGCCGCAAAGAAGGAGCCGCTGCCAAACAGCCCGCGGAGCCTGTCCCGGCACCGCTGGACGTCCTGCTGGAAGGCATGCCACTCCTTCTGGCCGGCCGGCTCGTTCATGTTCACCTCTCGACCCTGGTAAACGGTTCGGACGGCATCGATCTCGGCCGCGAACCGCCGGGCATCCGATTCGATCGCCATCCCCAACTGCCGCCGCTGCTCGGCCGACAGGCCGCAGGCCGACTCGATCCGCTCGAGCTTCTTCTCCCCCAAGGACCGGGCCCGGCTGAAACCCGGCGAGCCACGGGCCGCGGCGGCCGGCCCGCCCTGGCCGACTACGACCTGACCGTTGCCGCGGACGATCACCCGGCCGCCGCCGCGGATCACCCAGCCGTTGCCTCGCTGCTCGAAGAGATTGGCGTCGAAGTTGGCCCCCAGATCGATCATGTGGGGCTGCCGGGCCTGCTGCCCATCAAGCCGCGGCTCGCCGACGATGTCATCGTCTCCGCCGCGGGCGGCAGGCAGGCAGGCCCACGGGCCGCCGATCAGGGCCACGAGACAGATCACGCGGAGTTGACGAGTCGGCCTTGTCATCGGGTCCACCATGGATCGAGGGCCTGGAGGCCCTGGCCGTCGAAGCTCCAGTTTTGCCGCTGGCCCATGATCCGGGCCCCGGCCGACCGGCTCCAGGTCTCCCAGGCCGTCCGCTGTTCGGGGCCGAGGTGGGGCTCGATGGCCGCCGCCGCGAAGTCGGGGGCGGGGGGGAAGTTGTTGATCAGGCCGCCGGTTTCCGAGAGCACGGCCAGCCAGTCGGCCTGCCAACGGCGGTCGAGGTCCTGCTCGATGGCCTGCCGCTGGGAGGCCGAGAGGTCGAGCTGATGGTCGAGCTTGGCCACGATCCGCAGCCGGGCCGCGGCCGCCTGCCGGCCGATCCGCTCGGCCTGCTCCCGCTCGTAGGCCGCCAGTTCGGCCGGCGTGGCCACCGTGCGGACCACGGCCTCGAGGCCCGTGCGAATCTCCCGGCGGGGATCAAACGTGTCCCGGCCGAGCCGGCCGGTCAATTGCCGCTCGGCGAACTGACGGGCCGTCTGCTTGACGAGCGTCTGGCCGGCGGCCAGGATCTGCCGGCAGGCGGCGGCGTCGAGGCTGCCGCAGGCCTGGCGGATCATCTCGAGCTCGCTCGCCAGCACCGGCTGAAAAAACTTTTCCAGCTGGTTGGCCTGCTGCTCGATCTGGGCCCGCATCGCGGCATTGACCTGCGGCTGCTCGGGCTCGTTTCGCCGCACGACCGCCTGCAATCCCTGCTCGAGGATCCAGCCGAGCCCGCGGGCATCCCGCTCGGCCATCCGCCGGGCGGCGGCCTCGGCATCCTCGCCCCGGGCCCCGGCCCCGCTGGTGAGTCCCACAGGGACGGCGAGCAGCAGGGCCGCTGCCCGCCAGGCCGATCTCTGGCAGGCCGCCCCCCGCCAGGCCAGCCTCCGCGAGGTCCCTGGCCGATTCGCCCGGTCGCGTGCCGACACTGCGGTCTTCATCGTTCGTACACCGGGAGGAACTTGTAGTTCACCGCCAGCGAGAGCAGCGCCAGCGACGTGTCCACCGTGCCGCCGAAGCCGCCCCCCCGGCCGCCAAACCCGGTGAAGCTGCCGTCCTTGGCCTGTGCCTGCTTGAGCTCCTGAACGAGCCCGGCGTTCCACTGCTCCCAGGCCTCGACATCGCCCTGGAAGAGGGCCTGGGCCCGGTAGTAGCGGGTGTAGGTCGGATAGCCCTCGCTGCCCGCCCGCGGGTCGAGGCTCCGGCTCTTGAGATAGGAGAGGGCTTTGGCGTACTGGGGCAGCTGCTTCTGCCGGGCGATGGAATAGACGAGCACCGCGATGCTCGTGACCGCGTCGCTGCCGCCGCCAGCTCCCCCGGAGTAGCCCACCTGTCCGTTGGCTCCGGTCATCGTCGCGAAGTACTTGATGGCCCGATCGATCGCCTCGTCCGGCACCTCGATCCCGGCGTTGCGGGCGGCCAAGAGCCCCATCAGCACGGCCCCGCTGACCGAGGTGTCGGCATCGCGGGCATCGGGGGAATACCGCCAGGCACCGAGGGGGTTCTTCTTGCCGCTCGTGACGGCGCAGCGGGCGGCCAGCTCGAGGGCCTGCCCCAGTGACCGGCCCGCCCCGACGCCCCGCATGTTTGGAGCCTCGCTCCAGAGCGTGCGGTCGTCGACGGCGCCGTAGGCCTCGGCCAGGGCGAGCATCGCGAAGCCGTGCTGGTACATGCTGTCGTGGCCGCGGCCGCCTCCCAGAAAGCCGGTGTCGGCGTCCTGGTCGATGATCATGCTCCGCAGTGCCTTGCGGATCGGCACCCGGTAGGGGCCGAAGTTGGGATCCTCTCCCGATGCCAAGAGAACCATCATCGCCATCCCGGTCACCCCCGGCCCGGCCTGGCCGTCCCGCCAGCCGCCGCTTTCGTCCTGGGTCTTGAGCAGGAAACGGATTCCGGCGTCGTAGATCTCGCGGACGTCGCGGGGCACCGGATCGCCGAATCGCAACAGCGGCGGTTCGGCCCGGCCGACTGCCGGCGGCAGCCCGACTGCGAGGGCGCAGGTCGCCACCAGCCACGAGCCGCAGGCAGCCTGTTTCCATCGTCCCTTCACGGACCCTCCTCCTCGAGAACGCCCTGTTGCACGAGCAGCCCCTCGGCCGCCGCCGGGTCGCCGCCCCCCGCCTGACCGATCTTTTGCCTGAGAAACGCCTGCTGACGGGGGTCGAGCAGCGGCTTCCAGGCCAGCTCCCGGGCCGCCAGCCGGGCCAGCACGAGCACCAGCTGAAACCGGGCCAGCACCGCGTCGGCGTTGCCGGCGGTTCCCACGCGGAGCACATCGAGCGGCGGCACCTCGGCCAAGAGCAGCTCCTCGAGGGCGTCGTGCTGGCTCGTGGCCAGGCCCAGGCCCGTGTCATCGAGCTGGACGAGCACGGCCGCCACGATCGCCCTCCACCGGCAGCGGCGGCGATCCGCCAGCCAGTCGGCGAAGGCCGCTGCCTGGTCCGGCTCGAGCACGTGCGGCAGGGCGGCCACCAACAGCGATCCGCTGCCGGGCAGCTGGTCGATCTGCCGGCGGCAGGCCTCGGCATCGCTCCGCAGCCGGGCCAAGAGCTCGCGATCGATGTGCTCGGCCGCGGCCTTCATGGTCGTGCCGGCATAGGTGGCCCGCAGGCCGGTGATCTCGTGGCCGAGTCGCTTGAGATCGCTCGTGAGGGCCATCTGCAACCGGGCCACCTGCCCGGCCTCGAGGCCGCAGACCTTTTCGAGGAGCTCGATCCGCCGCTCTCCCCGGCGGCGAACCGCCGCCAGACCGGCCTCGAGGCCGATCGCGGGCTGCTCGACCACGGGCATCACCACTCCGTTGCGAACCACCATCACCTGCCCGGCCACGCCGCCGGAGCGGCCGAAGACCTGCTGATCGAAGAGCCGGCCCAAGTCGTAATCGGCCGCCTGCCGGGGCCCGGGAGCGGCGTGCAGCCGCAGCCGGCCGACCACCATCTGCTCTTCCCGCATCTCCGGTCCGACAGGTCTTTCGACCACCGGGTCGTCATCCGCCCAGGCGAGACTGGCACCGGCCAGCCCGACCGCGAGGGCGACCACGGGGGTGCGGAGGCGGGAGGCGGTCATGGCTGCGCCGGCCGAAGCCGCTCCTGCCAGGCCGCGAATCGTTCTGGGTCGAGCACCTGCCGGGCCGCCTCGGCCACCCCCGGCGGCAGCCGGGGAGCGGTGATCCGTGACCGCGAGGCTGCCAGGGCGAGGCTCTCCCAGGCCGGCTGCCAGCGGTCTTCGAGGCCGGCCGCGACCGCCACCCGCTCGGCCTCGGTGAGCAACGCCTCCTGATCGATCGCCTCGACGAGCGCCGCCAGGGCAGCCGCTCGGCGGCGGGCGGCCCGGGCGGAGATTTCGCCGCGGTAGGCGGCCGCCCGGTCGGGATCGACTTGAGCGAGCGTCTGCTCCACGAACACCTGGATGACCTCGGCCGATTGCTGCTGGATGGATGCCTGCACCGGGCCGCCACCGGCGGCCAGCCGCTCGACGGCCTGCTCGCCCGCGGCGCGGACTTGGCGGCGGGCGGCAGGGTCAAGGTCTGCCGCGATGGCCCGGACCACCGACAACTCCCGCCGCAAGGCGGCCTCGGCCAGCGCCTTCCGCTGCAGGGCCATTCGCTGCTGGACATTCGGCCGCTGCCCGAGAGCTGGCTCCACGGCGGCAGACCCCTCGGCGGCCGCTTCATCCCACCACGGGTCGCCAATCTCTGCGGCGGCCGCCGGGCCTGTCGAGCCGCCAGCCAGACACGCCGCCGCGGCGACGAGCCGGAGAATTGGCCGCAGGTGCCGGGACCGCCTGGTCATGGCCGCTCCCTTTCCAGCCGGTTGAAGTAGGCATCGAGGCCGGCCCGAAACTCCTCCGGCAGCACGCGACCCGACAGGCCGGTGGCCTGCTGGGCCTCGCCCCCCGCCTCGGGTCGCGTCCGATTTCCGGCGCCCACCAGGGCCAGGGCCGAACTGGTGGTCGTGCCGGTGCTGCCGCCGCCGGGGCTGCCGCCGCCCCCGCCCCCGCCGCCTCCACCGCCGCCGCCACTGGCGGCCTGGGCCGCAAGCAAAAGTTCGATCGCCTCGGTCTGGGCGGCGATCGCCCGGGGGCCGGTCTCCCCCGAGCCGAGGATGTCGGCCGCCTCGACCATCACCTCCTCGACCTTGTCGAAGAGCTCGAGCTCCTGGGCGAACTGCCGCTCAGCCTCGGGCTCCTCGAGCAGGCGATCGACCAGATCGACCACCCGGTCGGCCAGCGACTCCTGCCACTCGGCGAGCCTCTGGGTCGTGGCGGCATGCTCCTGTTCCGCGACGGCCGGCCGCACCTGCTCGGCCACCCGCGTCTCCTCGCGGAGGTTGGTCTCCTCCTCGAGGATCTTCATCGTCTCGAGGACCACCTCGGGCGGAACGCTTTCGCGGGGCTCCCCCTCGCCGCCTTCCCCGCCGCCCCCGTCCTGCGGGGGCACCAGGTCGTCGGCCAGCCGGTCGAAGGTGTCGGACCAGAACTCGGTCTGGGCGATCGACACACCGGCCTCGCCGACGATGCCGTCGGAGAGCTGGCGGAGGCCGCCGAGCACATCGAGATCCTTCATCTCGTCGAGCACCGTCCGGAAGGCGGGCAGCTGGCGGCGATCGAAGTAGGCCTGCAAGTCGTCCATGATCGCCGAGACCTTCTCGGTCTCGCGGGTGTTGGCCTCCTTGACCTCCCCGAGCGCCGCGGCGACGCCGGCCGGTGGACGGGCCGTCGCGATGAAGGCCTCGACGGCCATCCCCGCCAGCCGGCCGCCGATCGTGGCCTGCTCGCGGGAGGCGAGCTTGAGCCGCTTGACGAACGTGCTGCCCTCGAGCCGGGCCATCACGGCGGCCAGTTCGTCGGCCACCTTGGCAAACTGCTCGAGCAGTTCCTCCTGCCTGCTGATCGCCTCGGCGAGCGCCTCGTCGGCCGGCCGCTCGCCGCCTCCCTCCTGGCCGGGCTGGGGGGGCGACACGCCGGCCTGGGTCGAGGGCAGGCCGAGCCGGCCGGGCCCGCCTGCAGACTGGCTTTCGCCGGCCTCATCGGCAGCCGGTGGCTGCTGCGACGACTCCCGATCGACGACCTGCGGAATCGGGGGCTGGGCCTCCTCGGGAGCCTCGCCCCCCTGGCCGCCCGCCTGGCCGCTGCGGTCCTCGCCCACCTGCGGCGGCGGCTCTCCCCCGGATCCCGATTGGCCCGGCTCTTGGGATGCCTGCTGGTTGGGCTGCTGGCCGGCTTGGCTCTCCTGGCCAGCCTGGCCCTGCTGGCCCGCTTCGCCGGCGGTGGCGGCCTGTGCCTGGGCGGCTTCGCTGAGCATCTCGGCCACCCCGGGCATCCGATTCTCCGCGATGTCGGCCAGCGCCTGAATCTCCTCGGCCAGCCGCTCGAGCGTGGCCGCCTCGAACTCGGGATTCTTCATCGCCTCGCGGACAAGGCTCTCGCCGGCATCGACGAGCCGGTCGAGCCGGCGGGCATTGGCCTCCTCGGCCGCGGCCTGCCCCTGAAGCCGGCCCCGCACATCGTCGTCGAGGAGCCGCTCGGCCGGCAGATCTCGCAGTTCCTTGTTGGCTGCCAGAAGACCCATCTCCCGGTCACGGACCTCGCTGGCCTGCTGCCGAAACTGCTGCAGGCGGGCGTTGAGCACCAGCGCGTGCTCGGCCCGATCGACCACGTAGATCAAGAGGGGAGCGGAATAGGCCCGGGCCCGGCCGGGCTTGTAGTCCTCGGCAAAGGCCCTGAGCACGATCGGCTGGGGGCCGATCCCGAGGGCGTCGGGGCAGAAGGTGGCGGCCGCCTCGAGGGTTTCGACCTCGCTGCCGCCGGCCTGAATGATCCGCTCTCCGCGGGTCGAGAGGGCCGGATCATCGGCGGCGGCGGCCCAGTCGGCGGCGGCCTCCCACTCGAGCCCCACCCGCCGGATCCCGAAGTCATCGCGGGCGGCCACCCGGAAGCGGAGCGTGTCGGTGTTGAGGAGCACGTCGCGGGAAGCCGGCATGTCGATCGCGACCACCGTGGGAGGCTCATCGGGCTTGGGCTGAATCACGAGCTCGAGCGGCCGCGGACCGTCGAGGCCGTAGATGTCCTGCCAGGTGAGCCTGACGGTCGCCTCCTCATCGACTACTCGCGGGGGCAGGCCGATGACCGCACCAGCCGGTTCGAGCGACTCCCCGTCCACCGCGGCCGCGGCCAGCTCGCGGTCGGCCGTGGCCTCGAGGGCGAGGGTGCTGCCGGCCAGGACGGCGAGCGTGCCGCCGCGGATCTCCTGCCTGATCACGCCCGGCCGACCGAGGTAGGCCGGGAGGCTGATCTCGGCGGCCAGGCCCGTTACCTCCGGCCGCGGCAGGGGCTCGAGCCGGGCCCGGGCCCGGGCGTCGCCCGCCTTGAGGGCGAGCGTGGCCGGCACGAGCTGCGGTGGCAGGGCGAAGTCGTAGCCCTCTGCGCCGAGCGGCGCGGCCAGGGGCTCCTGGCGACCGATCCGGGCGGTCGCCCGACCCGGCCGCGAGCGGGTCTCGTCGGCCAGCCGCACCGGCAGTATGGCCGCCTCGCCCCGCGGCACGACGATCGTCTCGCCGAGCGGCTCGACCCGCGTGAAGGTGAAGCGTTCGATCGCTCGCCAGGGAGCGAGGAATCTCCCCCAGGCATTGGCGGCCACCTCGGGCACGAACCAGGCCGCCGCCGCCGCCACTGCAAGCGGCACCGCGGCCGCCGCCAGCCAGGGGCGGTGCCGCGGGCGGGGCACCGCCGCCGTGAAGTCGATCGACTGTGATCGCTCAGCCACCTGGGCGATCGCCGCCTCGGCCAGCCGCCGCGAACGGCCCAGGCCAGCGGCGGCATCCGAGCCCGACTCGCGGGCCAGTTCGATGACGCCCAGGAGCTGGTCGCCGAGGGCCGGGAACGACCGGCCAATCAGCCGGGCCAACGCCTCGAGCCGCCGCTGCTTCCAGATCCAGCGGTGCAGAGCCCAGGGCACGGCCGCACAGGCCGCCACCGCCCCGGCAAAGACCGCCATCCGGACGCCCCGCGGCGTCTCCATGATCCGGTCCAGGAGCATGACGGCCAGGTAGCCCACGAGCACGCCGGCCACCGCGGCGGCCCCCGCCTCGAGCAGCTTGATCGTCCAGACTCGGCCCCGAAAGGCGAGCAGCCGGGCTTTGAGATCCTCAGGCAGCTCGACCCGGTGCGGCTCCACCTGCCCGCCATCGGCAGGAGCATTCTGTTGAGGCCCGCTCATGGGAGTCGCTCCTGGTGTCCGCCGGAAACCCCAGGGGACGGGGCTTCGGCTCGAGGTCTTCGGGGCCGCTCTGGGCCCTCCGGCCCCTTGGATGTCCGCTGGCTCGTTTTCGTTCGCCACGACTATTGTGACCTGCCCGGGCGGCCGCGTCACGCAGGAGGCCGCTCTAGACCAGTCCCTGCCGCTTGCGGCCGACCCAGAAGAGCCCCAATAACCCCACTAGCCCGGCCGCCACCAGCGGGTGGCACCAGAGCTGCAGGCGGCGGACTTCGGGAGGGGGTTCGGGCAGATCGGCCAAGGCCGCCACCAGGCCGATCGCCTCCTCCGCGGGCACGACCTTGCCACGGGTCACCTGGGCGATCTCGGCCAAGACCTCGGGGCGGGCCACGCCGCCGATCCCCTCGGTGGCCGTGCCCTGGACGAAGAACGAGGCGGAGAGCGTGTCGCCGGTCTCCCGGCAGCCGAGGCTCACCTCGTGGCGGCCCGGCTCGGCCGGCGTGTAGGCGGCGGCGAACACGCCCCACTCCCCCTCGCCAGCCGGCGGCAGGAACCGGACCGTCTCCACCTTGCCGCTCGGGGCGGTGATCCGGGCCGCCACTTCGCCCTGGCTCAAGGGCTCCCCGGAGGCCGTGGCCACCCGGGCATCGAGGGCCAGCGACTGGCCCAGCTCCGGTTGCTCCGGCGCGAAGGAGAAGCTCATCCGCTCTCCCTTGGCCATGTTGCGGCGGTAGGCCATCCAGCGGACCACCTGGCCCCAAAACCGGTAGTGATACTTGTCCTCGACTCCCTTCCGCCACCGCCAGGCGCCGTCGGTGGCCATGTAGAGCACCTTGCCCGCGCCGAAGGTGCGGGTGATTAAGAGCGGGATCCGGCCGAATTCATTGGCTGCGTCTTCATGCACGGCGAGCACCTCGCTGCCGGCCTTGGCCCGCAGCACCGGCCCATACCACTGCACGCCCGGCAGGCTCTCCCAGACCGCCTGGTTCTCCCCCGTGGCGTCGGCGAGCTTGGTGAGCAGGCTCTTGCGGCCGGCCTCGGTGAGCACCAGCCGCCGCGGCCCGTCGCTGGAGCTCCCCTCGGCCCGCACAGGATCGATGATCACCGGGCAGAGATCCTCGAGATCGGTGCCCACGAGCGAGGCCTGCTCCCCCCGCCAGCCCGGCATGAAGACCAGCCCGCTGGCCTGGTACTCGACGAGCCCCTTCAAGAGCCGGCAGTCCTCGTCGCTCAGCTGGTCGGGGCCGACCCCCACGTCTCCCAGGAAGACGACGTCGTACTGCGAGAGCTCCTCGAGCCCCGCGGGGAAGCTCGTGATGGAGTCTCGCGTGCCCCCGCCCCGCTTGGCGAGGCCCGGCTGGAAGAGCAGGCAGGAGACCTCGACCCCCGGATCCCGCGAGAGGGCGTTCTTGAGGTAGCGGTATTCCCAGCGGGGCACGCTCTCCACGACCAGCACCTTGAGCTGCTCCTGGCGGATCGCGATCGGGGCGGTGCGGGCGTTGTTGTCAGGCAACAGCTCGCCCTCCTGGAGAGGCACGGTGACGGAGAGCGTGTAGTCCCCCTCGGCCGGCGGCGTCCAGTAGAACCATTCGTTGAGCGTGGCCATCGGCGGCAGGCGGATGTCCTTGCGGAGCGTCTCGCCGGAGCCGGTGGTCAGCGTGACCGGCACCACCCGTTCGGTGGCCAGCGACGAGGCGATCACAAACGGCACCCGGACCGGCTTGCCGGCCACGCCCACGGTGGGGCAGTCGAGGCTGACCAGCTCGATGTCGGGCAGCTTCGTCTGGCTGCCGACCGGAACGGCGAACACCGGCACCTGCGCCAGCCGGAGCCGCTGGGCGGCCTCGAGGGGAGGCGACCCTTCGTTCCAGTCGCCGTCGCTGACGAGCACCACGCCCCGGAGCCCCGCATGCCGCTCGAGCAGCGTGGCCAGGGGAGCGAAGAGGTCGGTGCCGGTGGCGAGGGGGGCCTCGGAAAATGACTCGATGCGGATCTCGTAGCGGTCTTCGAGCGCTCGCCAGAAGTCGGATTCACGCAGCGGGGCAATCGCCTCCCGCCGCGTCCGGGCCGTCGCCGCCGGCCCGCCGGCCGTCGCCACCACGTCCTGGGTGTCCATGCTCCGCGAGCCATCCACGAGCACGGCCACGACCGGCTTTTCCTGCGGACGAAACTCCTCGACCCACTCCGGCTGATTGAGGAGCACCGCCACCATGAGGGCGATCAACGTCCGGAGCAGCTCGACCAGGCCCGTGCCCCAGGCGAATCCGCTCCGCCGCCAGGTCAGGAAGGCCACCGCGGCCACCGCCAGGAAGAGCGCCGCCGAGATGCCAGCCGTCCAGGGCGTCGTGAAGAACCGCAGGCCCTCGAATCCGGTCGCGGAGTTCATGCGGCGGCCTCCAGCGAGGGGGCCCCGACCGGCTCTCGCAGCCGCCGCCGCGGCAGGCTCAAGAGCCCCTCGACGGCCAGCGCCACGAGCATGGCGATCAGAAACGCCCGCCAGATTTCCTGCACGAGGCTGTCGGTGCCGCCGGCCCGGCCGGTGATCCTGGTCAGCGAGAGCCCGCGAAACAGGCCGTCGATCCGTTCGCTGGCCGCCACCCGGCCGGCATCCTCCGCGGCCGGACGATTGACGGCCACCAGCCGGCCGGCCGCCGCGTAGATGCCGGCATGGAGACCCGCTTCAGAGGAGAGGCTCTCGCCACCGCCGGCCAGCCGCTGCCAGCCGCCCGGCTCGGCTCGGGCCAGGGCGGCCGCGGCTTCGCCGGCGGCCAATTGCCGGGCCCCTGAAAGGGGCTCGAGCCCCCGGTCGATCGCCCGCTGCAAAAGCGCGTAGAGCACCACTCCTTCGCTGGCGAGCGTCGAATCCCTGGGCGTCGGCAGGGTCGTGCAGAAGAACACGCCCCGGCCGTCGGCCGCCCGGGCCACGAGCGGCCCGCCGCCGGCGAGCGTGGCCAGGGGAACCTGGTCCCCGATCAGGCTCGCACTCCGCCGGACCTCGAGCTCCCCCAGCGGCAGGGCGCCGCCGGAGAGGGTGTTGGCCAGGAGGTCCTGGTCGGTCCGCCACTGCTCAGGCTTGAGGGGTGTGGCGTGGTCGGCCCAGGGACCCCAGGCCAGGCCGGCGAACACTGTCGCGTCGGGGGTCTCGGGAGGAAAGAAGATCACCTGGCCACCGCGGGCGATGAACGCCTCCACGACCGCCGCGTCGGCGCCGGCCGGCAGCGGGCCCTGCCAGAGGAGCACCGCGGCCTCGTCCCAGGCGGCCGTGGCCAGGCCGCCGGCCGTCACCATGTCGGCCCGGGCCACGAGCTCCTTGGCCGGGGCGATCGACGCGGCCAGGCCGAGCACCCGGGCGGTCGCCGCCTCGCGGGCGGCCACGAGCGCGACCCGCGGCGGCGGCTCGTCGAACGCGAAGAAAAACTCGTTGTCGGCCAGGTTCGAGTCGGGGGGAATCGTCACCCGGCCCCAGCCCCGGGGAGCGGCCGAGCGGCCCAAGGGCAGCACGTGGTTGGCGAGCACGGCCTCGCGGCCGACCAGTTCGAGATCGACCACCGACGTGACCCCACCCAGCTCGAACCGGATCGGCACCGTCACCGATCCGGCCCCCGCACCTTCGCCCGCCGCGGCGTCCGGCCGCGTGACAGCCACGCTCACGACCAGCTCGCGGTCGCGGCCCCGCTGGTCGAGCCGGGCCTCGGTCACCCGCACGGCGAGGTTGCCGGGCTCGGCCGCCGCGAACGAGAGCAGCTGGAAGCGGACCTGCTGGGGCAGCGTGGCGAAGGCGTCGCGGAGCCCGCCCCAGCTGCCCTCCTCGAGGGCCCAGTCGTTGATCCGCTCGTCGGAGCAGATCCAGATCTCGGCCGTGCCGGCGGCGTTGGCCCGGAGGTGCTCGTAGGCGGCCTGGAGCATGCCGGGAATGTCGGCTGCCGCCGCGGCCCCGCCGGCCGTGGGCAGGTCGGTCAGCTGCCGGGGATCGATCTCGAGCGGCGATGACTCAGGATCGGTCACGAGCAGGCAGCGGGAGGGGGCGAGCAGGGCCAGCGACTCGGCCAGCTGCCGGCGGCCGGTGGCCAGCTTCGTGCCCTCCACCGCCGGGTCGCGGGCCTGCATGCTCGGGCTGCGGTCGAGGAGCACGATCGCCGTGTCGGGCCGGCCACCGCCGGCCAGGGCCAGCCAGCCCCGCGACAGGGGCCGGCCGACCGCCAGGATCACCGCGGCCACGGCGAGCATCCTCAGGAGCATGATCAGCCAGTGCCGGAGCTTCGAATAGCCGCTCGAGAGGGCCTTGGCCGAGAGCAAAAACATCATCGCCCCCCAGGGCACGGTCTGGAACCGCCGCTGGTTGATCAGGTGGATGATGATCGGCAGGGCGGCCAGCGGCAGGGCGGCCAAGACCCAGGGCTGAAGGAAGGTCATCGCAGCCCCCGAGTGGCGGCCCGCCCCACGAGGAACCGGGCCAGGACCTGCTCGTAGGGCTCGTCGGTGAGCACCCGGTGGTAGTCGATGCCCCCCTCGAGCACGAGCTGGCGGATGGCCTCGAGGTAGGTCGTCACCGCCCGCTGGTAGCGGTCGGCGATCTCGACGGGGTCGGCGAAGATCGAGCCGCCCCCTTCGAGGTCGAGAAACCGGGTCGGCCGCTGAAAGGTGAAGGCGATCTCCTGGGGGTCGAGGAGGTGGAACACGCCCACGTCGTGGCGGCGAAACTTGAGGTGGCCGAAGGCCCCGGCCAGCTCGGCCGGATCGACGAACAGGTCGGAGACGATCACGACCAGGGCCCGCTGCCGGATCGTCTCGGCCAGCTCGTGGAGGACCGCCGGCAGCTGCGTGCCCCCCTGGGGCCGGGCCTCCTCGAGCACGTCGAACACCAGCCGGAGGTGGGCCGGGCTGCGGCGGGGGGGAAGGGTCCGCACGATCTCCGCCGCCGCGCAGGAAACCCCGACCGCGTCGCCCTGCTGGCTGGCCAGGTAGCCCAGGGCCCCGCAGATCCGCCGGGCGTAGTCGAGCTTGGTGAGGGGCTCGGCCGCCCCGGCGGGCCGCGGCGAGGCGTAGCCCATCGAACCGCTGGTGTCGATCACGAGCACCAGCCGGAGGTTGGTGTCGGCCTCATATTCCTTGACGTAGAACCGGTCGGAGCGGCCGAAGGCCCGCCAGTCGAGCCGCCGCAGGTCGTCGCCGGGCACGTACTTGCGATACTCGGCAAACTCCACACTCGAGCCGCGGTGAGGGCTGGCGTGACGGCCCGACACGCCGCCGACCATCGGCTTGCGGGCCAGGAGCGGCACCCCGGAAAGCCGGGCGAGCACGGCCGGTTCGAGGAAGCTGCGGGGCTGGCGGTCGCTGAACATGGAGCCCTTTCGTCAGCCCGCCTGCTCGTCGATCGTTTCCTTGACCAGCCGGGCGACGATCGCCTTGGCATCGATCCCCTCGGCCTGGGCGGCGAAGGTGGTGATCAGCCGGTGGGTGAGCACCGGCGCCGCCACCGCCTCGATGTCTTCGAGGCGGGCCATGTAGCTGCCGGCCAGGGCCGCCCGCGACTTGGCGCCGAGCACCAGATACTGCACCGCCCGCGGGCCCGCCCCCCAGGCGACCAGCGGCTTGAGCCAGGCGGGCGCCGTCTCCCCCTTGGGCCGCGTCTTGCGGACCAGGCGGGCGGCGAACTGGTAGATGTGGTCGGGCACCGGAATCCTGCGGACGAGCTCCTGATACTCGATGATCTCCGGGCCGGTCAGGACATGGTCGAGGGCGGGCGGCGGGGCTCCGGTGGTGGTCCGGGCGATCGCCACCTCCTCCTCCTCGCCGGGATAGTCGAGCTCGACCAAGAACATGAACCGGTCGAGCTGGGCTTCGGGAAGCGGATAGGTGCCCTCCTGCTCGACGGGGTTCTGGGTGGCCAGGACGAAGAACGGCGGGTCGAGCCGCGAGGTCTTGCCGACCACCGTTACCTTGTGCTCCTGCATCGCCTCGAGCATCGCCGCCTGGGTCTTGGGGGGCGCCCGGTTGATCTCGTCGGCGAGCACGATGTTGGCGAACACCGGGCCG
>CAYRNG010000055.1:0-3260 GCA_964425395.1 uncultured Candidatus Kuenenia sp.
TAGTCCTTGACCATCATGCCGGCGTCAAACCCGTTGTTGACGCTGCGGGTCTCGAAGCGGCCGTCCCGCTCGAGGACGTCGGTGATCAGCTCGACGAGATCCTGATCGTCGTCAACCACCAGGATCTTCCGCCGACCGCTCTCGAGCGCGTCGGTCGGAATGCCGTTGTCCCGCATGAACAGAAACAACTGATCCCGCGGGATCCGGCGGAACCGGCTGCCCGGCACGCGGAATCCCTTCAACTGCCCCGAGTCGAAGCAGCGAATGATCGTCTGCTGACTCACTTTGCAAATCTTGGCGGCTTCGCCGGTTGTGTACACGGTCTTCTGCATGTGCCTTACCACCCTCTCCCTAGCCGTGGTGGCTAGTCAAAAACGGTGCCCGGGGCCTCCTCACCGGAGAAGCGGTCCCGAACGCCTAGGCCTCCTTGCCACGAATGAACGCCCCGGATTGCCCGGCGGGCGCCAACTGTGTGGCACTCCGTGCCACCGCAGCCGCTCCCATGCTCGTGCCGGAAAACCCGGTGTCGATCCAGCCGGGTAGGCCCGCGGGGCGGGGCGGGGGAGGAAAGGAGGATTCCCATTCCTCCGACCGCTTCCCTGCGGGCCATCCTTGCCAGACGACCCAACTCTACAGGGAGCTTGCGCAGCGAGTCAATATCGACTCCTTTGCCGCAAATGCCAGGCCGGCAAGGATTTACGGCAATTCGCCCGACAGCTCGAAAATCCCCTCGGCCCCAGGTTGCCCGACGTCCCACCGCCGCTGAGTCATTTCGCCGAGCCGGGGGCCACGATCTCGAGCAGTTCGACCACCGTCTGGCCAGCCACGCCGATCGTGGCCACGCGGCCGAAGGTCTCGGGACTCTTTCCGGTCTTGCCGCCGGCCCCGCCCCCGCAGACCGCCAGCAACTCCGCGGCCGGCCTGATCCGCAACAGCTCCACGTCGTGCACGTCGCAGAGGAGCCCGGTCGCGATCAGGATCCGGCCCAAGGGCAGCGACTCCGCTCGGATCGCCGTGGCGGTTTCCGGGGCCAGTCGCGGCAGATCGAGCCGCACGATTCCGTGCTGCACGATCCGGCCGGCCGGCGTTGCCAGGAGGATCTCCCGGGCATAGCGGCCCGCGGCATCCTCCCGCCGGGCCACCACCTCGAGCCGGATCGGGCCGCCATGAAACCGCTCCATGGCCACGGTCATGTGGCTCGAGTGGGCGAGCAGCTCGCGGCAGCCGGGGGGCAGCTCGGCGGCGGCCGCGGGAGCGAAGCCGGCGAACGCGGCGGGCTGGGGATGGAAGAGCCGCACGAGCGCCTCCGCCCGGCCCACCCCGCCGTCCCCAGGGCCGCTCATCCGGCCGGGGCCGCGTCGGGCACGGCCAGATCGAGGAGAAACTCGAGCACCTCCCGGAGCCGCGGCAGCCGGCATTCGGCCAGCGCCCCGGCCGCCAGCCGCCGCTGCTCGGCCGCCACGGCGACCGCCCGGGGCACGACCTCGGCCCGGGCGTAGAGCTCGCGGGCCTCCGGCAGGAGGGCCAGAGCCTCGGCATCGGCCTGGGGCCGGGCCGCCACCGCGGCGATCGCCCGCAGCCGCTTGACCGCCGCCGCCGGCAGCCGTTCGAGTGCCAAGGCCCAGAGGAGCGTGGGCCGGCCACCGAGGAGGTCGCCGGCGGCCCGCCGGTCGTTCTCGAGATCGCCGCCCCAGTCCTTCAAGTCGTTGAGCACCTGAAAGCCGGTGCCGACATGGAGCGCGTAGCGGTCGATGGCCGCGGCCGCCGCCGGCTCCACGCCCGCCAGGCGGATCCCCATCGCCACGGCCGCCTCGAAGGCGGGGGAGGTCTTGAGGCCGTAGATCGCGAGGGCCTCGGTCGGCGTGAGCCGCTTGGCGGCGGCATCCCGCCACCAGAGCTCGGCCCCCTGGCCTTGGGCCAGCCGCACGTGGCCATCGGCCAGGATCGCCACCAGATCCTTGAGCATCGCCGGCTCGACGCCGGGCAGCGCCGCCACGATCCGATAGCCCGCTCCGAGCAGGTAGTCACCGGCATTGAGGGCCGCCGGCAGGCCCCGCTCGCGGTGGAGCGTGGGCCGGCCATACCGCATGGCGTCGTCGTCTTCGATGTCGTCGTGGACGAGCGAGGCCTTGTGGAAGATCTCGATGGCCACCGCCGCAGCGCGAGCCGCTTCCCGCGGGGCGGGGGCCGCCGCCGGCTGGCCTGCTGCGGGCCCGCCCGGTCGCCCGTGGTGTTGGGCGACGTCGGCCACCACCGCGTCGAAGGCGGCCAGGGTCACAAACGGCCGCAGGAACTTGCCGCCCCGGGCCAGGAAGTCGGCCGACATCTCGGCCGTGGCCGCAAGCGGCGCGACCGTGGCGGCCGCGAATCCCTCGCTGCCGGGGCCGAGCAGACCGGGCAGCCCGAGCCGGCCGGCCAGGTCGGCCAGGTCGGCCGGGCGGAACATTTCGGCCGACTCGCGGAGAAGCGGCAGGTAGTCACCCACCGGCGCCGCCCCGCCGCCGGCCACGCCCAACAGCCCCAGCACCCAGTCGACATCGACGGCCGTGGCCGCGAGGGCCGCCGCGCAGGAGCCGGGCAGCGGCTCGTCGGCGGCAAGCGGCTCGAAGGGCACCGCTGCCACCGGCAGGGCGAAGGCGGGCAGCATGCCGAACGCTTTCTCCAGATCCTTGAGCCGGGCGACGCCGAGGATGCCGTCGTACTGGCCGGTCAAGAGCGAGCCGATCGCGTTCACGGCCCGGGCCGTCGGCTCGACCGTCCAGCCGCTGTCGCGGGCCGCCGCCCAGGCCGTGGCGATGCCGCAGCCGGCGCCGCAGGTGCGGGGCACTCCGGCGGCCGGGTCGGCCTCGCCCGCAGCCCGCGGGCAGTCCGGCAGGAGCAAGAGCCGGCGGCCCGAGCTGCCGGTCGCGAGCCGATCCCGCCAGAACTCCGACACGATCGTGACCATCATCCAGCCGACCTGATCGGCCGAGCCGCCCGCCCGGCGGACGAGCGCCTGAGCCTGCTCCCGCAGCCCGGCCGCCGCCCGCACGCCCGCCGGCAGCCCCTCGGCCCGCCACGAGGCCACCAGGTCTGACGCCATCGCCCGCAGCCGGCTCCGCAGCGGCACCGTGGGGGGGCAGGCGAGCCGTTCCGGGGCGGCCGCGGTGACGGGGGGGGCGAGCGGAGACTGGTGCACGAAGGGCCTCGGGCGAGGGAAGCGGACCGGCCGCGGGCCGCGACAGCCCGGGAACTATCGGAAAAACCGGATTTCCGGGGGG
>CAYRNG010000056.1:0-5134 GCA_964425395.1 uncultured Candidatus Kuenenia sp.
CAGCCAGGCCGCGAGGATGCGTCGCATGGGGAACCTCCGGCGGGAGGGTCACAGACCGTCCGGGCAGCGTCAACATCAAAACAGGCAACCCAGGCAAGCCGGGCGGCGTCCCCCGTAGCGGCGGGATTATTATCCCGCCGGCCAGTTGACGCTGAGCCTTCCGTGGGTCGGGGTTGCCCGTGCCATCTCGCCGGCCGCTCGCTACGGCGACTGCCCCCGCCGCGGGGACTGTCCCCCTTCGGCATCCTGCCTCCGGACGGTTTCCAACGCCGTCGAGATAGCACGGGCAGGAAAGGGGACAGTCCCCGAAGCGGCAGGAAAGGGGACAGTCCCCGAAGCGGGGACAGTCCCCTGCGGCTTCGCCACCCACACCGCACGACGCGCAGAGCACGGCCGCCCGGATGTGCGGCCGCCGGGCGTAAAATTAGCTCGCGGCGTCGAGGTACGGATCCTGGCTCATCTGGATGTGCGCTTCGGCCCGCTGCCGCTCAATGTATTCGAGCACCCGCCGCTGGCGGCGGTGGCGGGCCTCGACCGACTGCTGGGCCCGCCGGAAGGTCGCCAGCAGCCGCTCGGGTCTGCCTCCCAGCCGACGTCGCAGGCCGGCGGCGATCCGCCCGGCCCGCTTCGCGCCGTAGGCGGCGATCAGGATGTCGTCGTCGAGGGCCGCGTACTGCCGCCAGGTGCCCGGGTCGCCCTGCCGGCCGCAGCGGCCCACCAGCTGGCGGTCGATGCGGGCCGAGTCGTGCAGCTCGGTGCAGATCACGTGCAGGCCGCCCAGTTCGTGCACGCCCTCACCGAGCTTGATGTCGGTGCCCCGGCCGGCCATGTTCGTCGAGACCGTGATCTGGCCCCGCTCACCGGCCCGGGCCACGATCTCCGCCTCCTCGGCGATGTGCCGGGCGTTGAGCACGGTGTGGGGCAGCCCCGCCTCCTCGAGGAGCTTGGAGAGATCCTCCGACTTGTCGATCGAGCGGGTACCGATCAAGACCGGCCTGCCGAGGGCGTGCATCTCCTCGATCTCGGCCACGATTCCCGCGAGCTTCGCGGCATAGTCGGCGGTGACCACCGGGGGGAGCCGGCGGCGGATGGCCGGCTTGTTGGTGGGCACGGCATCGACGGCCACGGCGTAGGTGCGGGCGATCTCCCGGCGGCTGGTGGCGATCGTGCCGGTCATCCCTGCCAGGTGAGGCCAGCGGGCGAACAGGTCTTGGATCGTGATCCGGGCCGCATGCCCCGAGGGCACGGTGACCTCGACATCCTCCTTGGCTTCGACCGCCTGGTGGATGCCGTCCTTCCAGGTGCGGCCCTCGGCGGCCCGCCCGGTGAACTCGTCGATGATCACGATCTTGCCGTCGCGGACGACGTATTGCCGGTCACGGATGTAGAACTGCCGCGCCTTGCAGGCCCGCTCGACCGCGTCGTAGATCGAGAGCAAACTGGTCGCGTCGAGCTCCGCGGGCCGGTCGAGGGCCCGCACCCGGCTCCGGCCCCGGCCGAGCAGCTCGCAGGTGTGTTTGCGGATGTCTTCCTCGAAGTCTTCGGCCGGCTCGAGTTCGGCGGCGGCCCGGGCGGCGAACCGAAACAGGGCCTGCTCCGCGGCCTGGGCCTCGCCCGGCGGGGAGGCGATGATCAGCGGTGTGCGGGCCTCGTCGATGAGCACGTTGTCGGCCTCGTCCACCAGCGCGAACCAGTAGGGCCGCTGGAGGAGCTTGGCCGAGCCGCCGGCGGTCTTGCCGGTGAGCATCGCTCCCAGGTCTCCCTTGCCCTCGGTGATCTGCCGGTTCATGAGCCGATCCTTGAGGAAGTCGAAGCCGAACTCCTTGGCGGTGCCGTAGGTGACGTCGGCGGCGTAGGCCTTCCGCCGCTGGTCGAAATCCATCTGCGACTCGACCACGCCCACCTTGAGGCCGAGGGCCTCGTAGATCGGCTCCATCCACTCGGCGTCGCGGTGGGCGAGGTAGTCGTTGACGGTAGCCAGATGGGCCCCCTTGCCGGCCAGGGCGTAGAGCACCAGCGGCAGGGTGGCGACGAGCGTCTTGCCCTCGCCGGTCTGCATCTCGAGGATCGCCCCTTTGACGAGCGCCGCCCCGGCGAGCAGCTGGACGTCGTAGTGCCGCATCCCCAGCCGGCGGCGGCCCGCCTCGCGGGTGGCGGCGAAGCTCTCGACCATCAGGGTGTCGACCGGCTCGCCGGATTTTGCCCGGTAGGAGAGCGACCGGCCCAGCCGGCGGAGGGAGACGTCGTCGAGGGCCTCCATCTCGGCGGCGAGCGCTCCGGCCTCGCCGACGATTCGGCGGGTGGCGGCGGTGATGGCCGGCCGGGTTCCGGGAGCGATGCCGCCGAGCCAGTCAAGCATGGGTGAGACTCTCCGCGGGCCGCCCTCGGGCCCGTGCCCCGATGATACCTGCTCACGTAGCGGCGGGATTCCATCCCGCCGGCCAGTTGACGCAGCCCCCACCGTGGGTCGGGGTTGCCCGTGCCATCTCGCCGGACGCTCGCTGAGCCACATTGCCGCTCTCCGCCGCGACGCACCGTCCCCTGGCTTGCGCCAGGGGTTTCTATGCGCGGCCCGCGCTTCCCATAAAAACCCCGGGCGCGAGCCCGTGGACGGTGGGTCAAACCCTCGTCCCGCCCTCCATCCCATAAAAACCCCGCGCGCGAGCCCGTGGACGGTGGGTCAAACCCTCGTCCCGCCCTCCATCCCACAAAAAACCCCGGGCGCGAGCCCGTGGACGGTGGGTCAAACCCTCAGCCCGCCCTCCACACCGCACGACCCGCAAAGCACGGCCGCCTGGAGGCTCGGCCGGAGGGCCGCGAAGCCGTAACGTCAGTACTTCGGCAGCCCCGGCGTTGGCGTGGCCCGGGCAGGGGGCATCGAAGAGGCACTGGTGGCGAACGGATTCCAGGTGTTCGCCGCCGGAGCGGGCTGCTGATACTGCGGCATCTGGGCCGTGACCTGCTGCTGGGCCTGCTGGAAGCCGTTGTTGACCTGCTGCTGCGCGGCCTGGAGCTGGTTGTTGACCTGCTGCTGGGCGGCCTGGAGCTGGTTGTTGAAGCCCTGCTGATATTGGTTGGCGGTGTTCTGCATCTGCTGGGTGAGCTGCTGCTGCTGGTCGGCCATCGTCCGCTGGGCCTGGTCGGCCCACTGCTGCGGCTGGGCCTGGAGCTGGTTGGCGTATTGCTGGGTCTGGGCGGTCACGTTCTGCTGGAACTGGTTGGCGGAGTTCTGGAGCTGGTTGCCGTACTGCTGGAGCGAAGGAGGCTGGGTGGCGGGAGGCTGCGACCATGACCAGGAGTTGGGGGCGGCCGCGGGGCTGGCGCTTTGCCACTGGGTGGCGGGGCCGGGCATGGGAGCTCCGCCTTGGAGCTGCGGCGGGGCTACGCCGGGCATCGGCGGGGCTGTGACCGTGGGCGGATAGGCGGCGCCCTGGGGCTGCGGGGCCCAGCCATAGGGGGCCGGCTGGCCGATCATCCCGGTGCCGGGGGGCGGCACGGCCGTGTTTTGAGGCGTCTGGCAGCCGACTGCGAGGCCGACTGCGAGAATGGCGACAGCCGGACCGAGGTGCTCGAATGGGCGGCGGGTGGCTGGCACGGCTGAACTCCGCAGGTGAGCGGTTTGGCAGAACACGGTTGATTCGGAGAATGGGGCCGGGACGATAGCGACTCAGCCGGCTGCGTCCAGACCACTTCTGGAAGAGTCCCTCCCAGGAGCCATCGCCATGACCCTCGTCGCGCACAAGCCGGTTCACGGCCGGACCGTCGGCCCACGACGGCCCATCCCGCCAGCTTCCCCCAGGCTCCCGGGCTGCCCGGGTTTGGCATGAAGAGCCCGGCAGAGCACGACCCGCGGCAATCCCGCGCCGAGGCCGGGGCCGCCTCCCTGGCCCTGGCGGAGGCGGTGCGGCAGGAGGCCCGCCGGCTGGGATTCTCCCGGGTCGGCCTGGCTGCCGCGGGCAGTCCTCCCCACCACGAGGCCTTTCGCGGCTGGTTGGCGGCCGGGCTGGCCGGCAGCATGGAGAGTTGGCTTGGGCGGCACGCGCCGTTGCGGGAGAACCTCGAGGCGATCCTGCCGGCCGCCCGCAGCGTGGTCATGCTCGCCACCGATCACCCGCTCGGAGGCGGCCCGGCCGCCGAGCAACTCCCTGCCGGTCACGGCCGCGTCGCCCGCTACGCCCGGGGCGACGACTACCACGATCTCCTCCGGCCGCGGCTCAATAGCCTCGCGGCCTGGCTCGAGGCGCAGGTGCCGGGGGCCAGAGCCCGCGGCGTGGTCGATTCGGCGCCCCTGGCCGAACGCGACTTCGCCTGGCTCGCCGGCCTCGGCTGGTTCGGCAAGAACACGATGCTCATCGACCCCCGGGCCGGCAGCTACTTTCTCCTGGCGGCGGTCGTCACCGACATCCCGCTGCCTCCCGACCGGCCGCTGGAGACCGACCACTGCGGCACCTGCACCGCCTGCCTCGACGCCTGTCCGACGGGAGCCTTTCCCGCCCCCCGGGTGCTCGACGCCACGAAGTGCATCTCGGCCCTCACGATCGAGGATCACGGCCCGCTCCCGGCGGAGCGGCGGGCCGAGCTCGGCGACTGGATCTTCGGCTGCGACGTCTGCCAGGAGGTCTGCCCCTGGAACCGGCATGCCCCCGGCTCGAACGAACCGGCCTTCGAGCCCCGCGGGGCCGCGGCCGGCCTCGATCTGGCTGAGTTGCTCAGCCTCGACGACCGCGGCTTCCGCGACCGCTTCCGGGGCGCGCCGCTCCTGCGGGCCAAGCGGCGGGGGCTCGTGCGGTCGGCCGCGCTGGTGCTCGGCAACCGGCCACACCCGCCCGCCTTCGCGGCGTTGACGACCGCCACGGCCGACGCCGACCCGGTGGTCCGCGGGGCTGCCGCCTGGGCGCTCGGCCGCTGGATCGCCGCCGGTGTCCTGCAGGCCGAGGCCCGCGGGGCGCTCGAGTCGCGGGGCCCGATCGAGCCCGACGTCACCGTGCGCGCCGAGCTCGAGGCCGCGCTCGCCGCCACGTAGCGGCGGGATTCCATCCCGCCGGCCAGTTGACGCTGCCCCAACCGTGGGTCGGGGTTGCCCGTGCCATCTCGCCGGACGCTCGCTTCCGGCATCCTGCCTCCAGCTCGCTCG
>CAYRNG010000057.1:0-2638 GCA_964425395.1 uncultured Candidatus Kuenenia sp.
CGGCAAAGACCCCGGGCCGGTCGTGCTCGACGAGGCCGTCGCCGTGCCGCTGGTGCTCGCGGTGGTGCCGCCGGCCGCCCGAGGGCCGCTCGTGCTGGCGGTCGCCTTCGCGCTCTTCAGGGTGTTCGACATCCTCAAGCCGCCTCCCTGCCGGCAGCTGGAGCGGCTCCCCGGGGGCTTGGGCATCATGGCCGACGACATTGGGGCCGCCCTGCTGGCCGCCGCCTGCCTGGCGCTGGTCCGCTGGCAGGGTTGGGTCTGAGGCGTCATGCTGGCGGGCTTTCCGGGGCCCGGCGGACACGGCATGCGGATCCTGCTCATCGATCACGGCTGCTGCGACCATCCGCACACCCGCATCCATCGCCTCGCCGCCGGCCTGACCTCAGCCGGCTGCACGACCGCCGTCTGCGGCCCGTCGAGCCGGCACGGCTTCGAAGAGCAGCCGCCCGGCATGTTCGGGATCCACCTCCACGACGTGGCCGCCGCCTCGCGGGCCTTTCTGGCCGCGGTCCGCGACGGCTCCCCCGAGGCTTTCCTGGCCGCCGTGGGGGCGGTGCCCTCGCGGCTGCTCGGCCTGACCCGCGAGACTGCCCGGCAGACGATCGCCGAGGCGGCCGACACGCTCTTTCCCGACGCGATCTTCGTGCTCCATGCCAGCATCCTCACCGACCTGGCCGTCGAGACCGGGGCCCCGGTCGTGGTACACGTGTCGGCCGCCGACCTCGCCGCGGCCGCCGCGCGGCCCTCGCTCCGCCGGCTCGTCGCCGCCGCCCTCGGCTCGAGCGACGGCATCGTGGCCGGCGACGACGCCGTGGCCGAGCGGCTCAGGGCAGATTGGCTCGCCGGCGCCCCCGAGCAGGCCGGCCGCTGCGAGACCTGGCCGGCCGACGCTGCCGACGCCGCCCCCCGCCTGGCCGCCGCCTGCGCCGCCGCCCTGGCCCGCCGCCGCGGCGAGTAGGAAGCCGTCAGCCGCCCGTGGCGTATCATGCCCGGCCAAGTCCCAGGAGCCGCCCCATGCCCCGACCCGCCCAGCCCGCCCCCGACCTCGCCGCGGCCCGCCGCACCGTGCTCGACCTGCTCGCCATCCCGGGTGTCTCCGGCGACGAGCGGGCGATCGCCGACCAGATCGTCAAGCGGCTCCGGGCCGCCGGCTGCCCGGCGGGGGCGATCATGTTCGACCGGGCCCACGAGAAGACCCCGCTGGCGGGCAACTGCGGCAACCTGATCGTCAAGCTGCCGGGCACGCTCAAGGGGCCGCGGCGGCTGTTCATGGCCCACATGGATACCGTGCCGGTCTGCCGCGGGGCCAAGCCCGTCGTGGCCGGCCGGTTCGTGAAGAGTGCCGACCCGAAGACGGGCTTGGGCGGCGACGACCGGGCCGGCGTGGGCGTGGTGCTCACAACGGCGCTTGAGATCCTCCGCCAGAAGCTGCCCCATCCGCCGCTCACCTTCCTGTTCGCGATCCAGGAGGAGGTGGGCCTCTACGGGGCCCGGTTCGTGAAGGCCGCCGATCTGGGCCGGCCCAAGCTGGCCTTCAACTTCGACGGCGGGGCGGTCGAGAAGCTCACCGTCGGGGCCACCGGCGGCGAGCGGATGGAGATCGCCATCGAGGGCATCCCCAGCCACGCCGGCGTGGCCCCGGAGCAGGGTGTCTCGGCGATCGCGATCGCGGGCCTGGCGATCGCCGCCTTGGTCGAGGACGGCTGGCATGGGCTCGTCGAGAAGGGGGGCAAGCGGGGCACGAGCAACGTGGGCGTGATCCAGGCCGGCCAGGCGACCAACGTCGTGGCCGAGGCCGCCCACCTGCGGGCCGAGGCCCGGGGCCATGATCCCGCCTTCCGCGGCCGGATCGTCAAGGCGATCGAGAAGGCCTTCACGGCCGCCGCCAAGCGGGTCAAGAGCAGCACCGGCCGGACCGGGAAGGTGACGTTCTCGAGCCGGGTCGACTACGAGGCCTTCCGACTGGCCGACGACGAGCCCTCGGTGGTGGCCGCCCGCGAGGCCCTCGTGGCCCTGGGCCTCGAGCCGCGGACCGACATCTCCAACGGCGGCCTCGATGCCAACTGGATGGCCGTCAACGGGATTCCCGCCGTCACGCTCGGCTGCGGCCAGATGCACATCCACACCACGGCCGAGCAGCTCGACCTGGCCGCCTACGAGAACGCCTGCCGGGTGGCGCTCCTGCTGGCGACGGGGTAGAGTGCCCCCATGCCTACCACCCCCCGATCGCCGGCCCGCGACCGCGTCCACCGCGGCGACTGCCTCGAGCTGCTCGCCCGCATGCCGGCGGAGAGCGTTCACCTGGCCTTCGCCGATCCCCCCTTCAACATCGGGTACGACTACGACACCTACGACGACCGCCGGCCGGCCGACGACTACCTCGACTGGTCCCGCTGCTGGCTCTCGGAAGTGATCCGCGTGCTCCGGCCCGACGGCACCTTCTGGCTGGCGATCGGCGACGAATACGCTGCCGAGCTGAAGGTGCTGGCCACCCGGGAGCTGGGGCTCACCTGCCGCAGCTGGGTGGTCTGGTATTACACCTTCGGCGTAAACTGCAAGTTCAAGTTCAGCCGCTCCCACGCCCACCTGTTTCACTTCGTCAAGGATCCGGCCGCCTTCACCTTCAACGTCGATGCGA
>CAYRNG010000058.1:0-9216 GCA_964425395.1 uncultured Candidatus Kuenenia sp.
CGGCCAGTGGCTCGCCGGTGAGCAGCGATTCGTCGCAGCTCGTCAGGCCCTCGCGGACGATCCCATCCACCGGAACCCGGCCCCCCGGCTTGACCCGCACCAGGTCGCCGACGGCGACGGCCGCCAGGGGAATCGTCTCGGCCGCGGCCGACACGGCGGCAAGCTCCGGGCTTCCGTGGCAGCACGCCGGGAGCGGCGGAGCGGCATCGCCAGCGGCCCGGCCCACCCGCTCGGCGGTCGGCGGCGAGAGGTCCATGAGGGCCCGGATCGCGGCCGTTGTCCCCCGCCGGGCCCGGCTCTCGAGCCACTGCCCGACGAGCACGAGCACCACGATCATTCCGGCCGACTCGAAGAACACCGGCACCGAGCCGTCGGCCTCGCGAAAGGCAGCGGGAAAGATGCCCGGCGCGAGCGTGGCCAGCGTGCTCACCCCCCAGGCCGCCATCACGCCGAGCGTGATCAGCGAGAACATCCCCGGCCGGCCGCTCTGAAACCCGGCCATGCCCCCCGCCAGAATCGGCCAGCCCGCCCAGAACACGATCGGCGTGGCCAGGGCGAGCTGCAGCCAGTGGCCGCTCCGGCCGGTGAGGCCGAGGCGTGTGAACCAGTCGGCCAGCGCGTGGCCGCCGAGCCACTCAGGCAGCATGTGTCCGAGCATCGGGCCCATCGCCACCACGAGCAGGATCCCGCCGAGCAGGGCCGCGATCACGAGCCGCCACAGGTCGCGGCGGCGGGCCCCGGCGGCCCCCGCCTCCTGGCCGACCGGCTCGAGCGGCATGCCGCACAGGCCGCAAGGGCCGGCGGCGGAACTCGTCACCTGCGGGTGCATCGGGCAGGCCCAGCCAAACTCCCCCACGTCGGCCTGTCCGCAGCAGGGTCTTGCAGAGGCAGGGGCGGCAGGGGCGGCAGACGGCGCGGGTTCGGGCTGGATGACGTCGAGCTGCATCACCTGGATTCTAGGCGGATGTAGGCCCGTGCCGCCGGCACGGGCTTTTTGAGGCCAAGTTGGCTGGAAGGGCGGGTAGTCCGTCACGCCGTGACGGACCTACACGGCGTCGAGGCTCGTGGTCAGCGTCACAAGTCGCGCGAGGACGGCCGCCGCGCGGCCGGAGTCGATCGCCTGCTCGGCCAGCCCGCGGGCGGCCGGCGGGTCGCCGCGGCCGGCCGCGACGAGTACCGCCGCGGCGTTGAGCACCACGACGTCCCGCCGCGGTCCGGCCTCGCCGGCGAGCACCCCGCGGATCGCCGCAGCGCTCTCCTCCGGGCCGCTCACCTCGAGATCGGCGAGCCGCTCGGGGGGGAGCGTCTCGAGGCCGAAGTCGGCGGGAGTCCAGCGGTACCGCGTCGCCCCGGCGGCCGAGACGTCGATCACCTCGGTCGGCCCGAACAGGCTCAGCTCGTCGAAGGGCTTGGGGGAGAGAGACCCTGCGCGGTCGGCCAAAAAGCCCGACACCACGAGCGTTCGCCGGGCCCCGAGCAGTCCCGCAGCCGCGGCGATCGGCTCCCGGGCCGCCGGCCGGCCCACGCCGATCACCTGCACTGCCGCGCCGGCCGGGTTGCACAAGGGGCCCACGAGGTTGAACACCGTCGGCCGGCCGAGCGACTTCCGCAGCGGCCCGACCGCGGCGAGCGCCGGATGGTGGGCCGGTGCGAGACAAAAGCAGAGGCCCGTCTCGCGGAGGCAGCGGGCGGCCGCTGCGGGCGGGGCGTCGAATCCGACGCCGAGCGCCGCCAGCACGTCGGCCGAACCGGTCCGGCTCGAGATCGCCCGGTTGCCATGCTTGGCCACCGGCTGACCGGCCGCCGCCACCACGATTGCCGCCGCGGTCGAGATGTTGAACGAGCCCGAGCCATCGCCGCCGGTGCCGCAGGTGTCGGCCACGAGCGTGCCGGCGGGCAGCCCGGCATCCAGGGGCAGCATCCGCCCCCGCAGGGCCGCCGCGACCCCGGCGATCTCGGCCGCCGTCTCGCCGGCCTCGGCCAGGGCCACGAGCCAGCGGCCGAAGGGCTCGAGGGCGACGGTGCCGGCAAGCACACCCTCCACGAGCTCCTGCACATCCGCGGCGGGCAGCCGCTCGCCCCGGGCGAGGGCGGACACGGCGGCATCAAGATCGACTGGGGTAGGCATGGGGGGTTGGTCCTGCTGGCGGCGAGACTGGTTTTCGCTGCCGCCGGACCCCGGCGGTGGGTAGGATGCGAAAGGAATCAACTTCTAGTTTCACTCCAGGTCCGCCTCCGTGCCACCCGTCGTCCCCCGCAAGCTGATCATCGACTGCGATCCCGGTATCGACGATGCGGTCGCCCTGATCCTCGCCCTGTTCGATCCCCGGCTCGAGGTGCTCGCCGTCACGGCCGTCGCTGGCAACGTCGCGGCCGAACAGGCCACGGCCAACCTCCAGGCCCTGGTGGGGTTTCTCGATCCCCCCCGGCTGCCGCGGGTGGGCGCCGCCTCAAACGACCTGCCGCTGCCCCCCCGGCCGGCGAGCGTTCACGGCCCCGGCGGCCTGGGCGGGCTGGAGCTGCCCCGGGTGCCGCTCCACGGGGCCCATCCCTCGGAGAAGGTGATCTGGGAGACGATCAAGGCTCACCCCCGGGAGGTCACGATCCTGGCCCTGGGGCCGCTCACGAACATCTCCCGCCTCCTCCAGCGGGATCCCGGCATCGCCGAGCTCGTGGGCGCGATCGTGGCCTGCGGCGGCACCAGCCACGCCGCCGGCAACGCCACCGCGACGGCTGACTTCAACTTCTTCTCCGACCCCGCCGCCGCCCGCCACGTCGTCCGCGAGCCGGTCACCAAGACGCTCGTGCCCCTCGACGCGAGCGGCCAGGTGGTCTACGGCTTCGACCTTCTCGACCGGCTGCCGCGAGACTTCACCCGAGCCGGCCGGATCCTCCGGCCGATGCTGGCCCACGCCTTCCGGGCCCAGCGGCAACTGCTCGGCAGCGAGGGGATTCGGCTCCACGACGTGACGGCCCTGGTGGCCGTCACCAACCCGGAGCTGTTCGAGCCCGAGCCGGTCGCGGCCGACGTCGAGACCACCGGCGAGCTGACCGCGGGGATGCTCGTGATCGACCGCCGCCCCCAGGGCCGCGGCCAGCCCAACGCCGACCTGCTCGTGGGCTGCGACGCCGCCGCCGTGGAAGACTGCGTGCTCCGCGGCCTGGCCGCCGCCGGCGACGCGACGTAGCCCGAAAGGGGACAGTCCCCGCGGCGGGGAGAAAGGGGACAGGGGCGAAAGGGTACAGTCCCCGCGGCGGGGACAGTCCCCGCGGGGGGGCTACTCGAAGTCGGTCCGGCGGGCGACGGGGATCTCGATCTCGATCTGCTCCCGGCCGCGGAAGATGACCAGCTTGGCGGTCCGGTCCACCGGGGTCATCCCCACGATCGTCATCAGGTGGTCGTCGTCCTCGATGGCGCGGCCGTCGAACTCGAGGATCACGTCGTCGGGCCGGACACCCGCCTTCGCGGCCGGGGCCCCCGCCGTCACCCCCTCGACCCGCGCGCCCACCGGCCGCACCATGCCCAGCCGATGGGCCTCGGCCTGGGTGAAGTCGCGGTCGAGGGCCACGCCCAGGTAGGCCCGGGCCACGCTCCCGTGGGTGACGAGCTGCTCGGCCACGAACATCACCATCGTGACCGGAATTGCGAACCCGATCCCCTCGCTGCCGCCGGAGTTGCTGGCGATGGCGCTGTTGAGCCCCACCACCTCGCCGCGGAGGTTGACCAGCGGCCCGCCGCTGTTGCCCGGATTGATCGCCGCGTCGGTCTGGATGAAGTCCTGGAACCGGACGGCGCCGGCCCCCAGCTCGAGGTCGCGGCGGCCCTTGGCCGAGACGATTCCCAGAGTGACCGAGTGGGCCAGCCCGAATGGGCTGCCGATGGCCAGCACCGTGTCGCCGATCTGGACCGCGTCGCCGGGGGCGAACCGGGCCGGCTGGAGGTCGTCGCCGGTCACCTCGAGGACGGCCAGGTCGGTGCCGGCGTCGGCCCAGGAGCGGACCGGCCGGATCTCCCGGCCGTCGTCGAGCCGGATCGTGATCCCCTCGAGTTCGGCCGACTGCACGACGTGGCGATTGGTGAGCACGACGGTCCGGCCTCCGACTACCGCGATCACGCCGGAGCCCGCCTCGCTCTCGGTCGTCCGGCCGCCGCGGGGCCGGGCCAGCCGCTTGGTAGCGTCGATGTGAACCACCGACGGCTTCAGGAGCTCCGTCAGCCGTCGCAGCTGGAGCGCCTGCCGTTCGAGGGGCTCGGCGTCGCGGGCAGCCTGCTCGAAGAGCCGCTCCCGCTCCGACGACGAGAGCCGGACCGGCCGCATCGGGTCGACGCGGTCGTCGCTGCGGGCGGTGGCCTCGATCGGGGTCAGCCGGCGGGCCGGCTCATCGGCGAGCGGGGCCCGGCCGGCGGGCAGGGCACAGAGGCAGACGAGCAGGATCGCCCGGCTGGCCAGCCGGCGGGCGTACGACGACAGCATGAGACACCCCGGGAGGGAGGAACCGCCACAGCCCCGAGGGTACCCTCCCGGCGGCTCAGAAATCCAGTTCGCCGCCGATCGTCTCCTCGGCTTCCCGCCGGCCGGCCCCCGCCTCGCCCGTCCGCTCCAGTTCCCGCTGGCAGCCGATGCACATCGTGGCATAGGGCAGGGCGTGGAGCCGAACCAGCGGAATCCGGCCGCTGCAGACCTCGCACTGGCCGTAGGTGCCCTCCTTCATCCGCTCGAGCGCGTTCTCGATCGAGGCCAGCTCGCGGCTCTCCACCTCGGCCAGCTGGGAGCTGATTTCGTCCTGGGCCGAATCGTAGGCGGCGTCCACGAGGTCGCCGGGCGACTCGCTCCGCAGCTCCTTGAGGAGCGTCAGGTCGCCGGCCAGGGCGCTTCGCAGCGCGTCCCGCCGCTTGACGAGAATCGCCCGCATGTTCGCCAGTGCGTCTTTCCGAGCCATGATTGCCGCTCCTTTCACCCCGCGTCTCTCCCGGACGACCTTCCCCTGCGGGCCGATCCGGTGGGTCGCAGCGAATACTACGGGGCTTCCCGGACAATGGTTCGCGCAGGAAAAATCGGCAGGCTGGGCCCCGGAAATCGAGCCAATCGCGGCCCCGACAGTTGGCGGGGCCGGGGCCGAGTTTGCGGCCGGCTACTCGGCTGAGCGGAAGCACCAGACGGTGCCGTCATCGGAGGCGATCACGACCCGGCCGGCGGCCACGGCCGGCCCGGCCCCGAAGCCCCCCCCGGCCTCGAATTCCCAGGCCCGCCGGCCATCGGCCAATTCCAGGGCCGCAAGCGTGCCCTTGGCGTCGGCCACGATCACGACCGGCCGGGCCGCGGCGGCCGGATCGGCCTGGCCGCCGGTGGCTTCGACCACCACCGGCGAGGCATCCACGCGGCCCGGCAGCGGCTGCCGCCAGGCCTGGCGGCCGTCGGCCACTCCGAAGGCCTCGACGGCCCGGCCCCGGGTGCCCACGACCACGATCTCCTCGGCCACCGCGGCGCTCGAGCGGTAGGCCTGGCCGCCGGCGGCCGGCTGGTGCTGCCAGGCGACGGCCGGCTTCGTAAAGTCGATCGCGAAGAAGCCGCCCCCCTCGGTGCCGAAGAGCACGAGGCTGCCGGCCACGGCCGGCGTGGTGCCGGTGGGCCCGCCGATCCCGACCGTGCCCCGCTCCTGGCCGCTGCCGGCGTCGATCACGTGGAGCTGGCCGTCACAGCCGGCCAGGAAGACGCGATCGCCGGCGGGCGTGCGGGCCACGGTCGGGCCGCAGCGGATCTGGTCGGCGATCGAGTGCTTCCAGATGAGCTTGCCGGTGGCGAGCTCGAGGCAGGAGAGCGAGGCATCCTGTGAGCCCACGAGCAGCCGCGGGCCGGTGGGGGCGGGGAGGATCGTGGGGCCGCCCGAGATCTCCCCCTCGGTCGCGTATTCCCAGCGGACTGCTCCGCTCCCCGGATCGAGGCCGCGGACGATGCCCCGGTCGTCGCCCACCGCCACCGGCAGGGCGGGATCCGCGGCCACGGCGGCTGCCGCCGAGAACCCGGCGTCGGCGGCGGTGTAGGTCCAGCGGGTCTTGCCTGTTTCCAGATTGAGTGCCTGGAAGCGGCCGTCGAGGTCGCCGATGTAGACCGTGCCCCCGGCGATCACCGGCACCGCGGAGAAGGCGGTGTTGCCAAAGTCCCGCCGCCAGGCCTCGGCCAGCGGCAGGCGGAGCGTGGCGGCCGAGCGGCCGGTGCCCGCCAGGTTGCCGCGGGCCATCGGCCAGGCGTCGGCCGGGGCGATCTCAACGGCCAGGTCGCCGGCAGCGGGGGCGGGATCGGCAGCGAAGGCGGGAGTGGCCAGAAGCAGCAGGCTGATGGCGAGCTGGCGGGCAGGCTGGATCATCGGGCCGCCTCGTAGAGCGTGGCCAACTCGGCGGCGGTGACAGCTCGCGGATTGAAGCGGGCCGTCCACTGGGCCGCGGCGGCCGCTGCCAGGGCCGGCACGTCGGGGGCGGTGATCCCCAGGCCGGCCAGCGACTGGGCGAGCCCGGCGGCGGCAAGCAGTTCGTCGAGCCAGGCGGCCAGCCGCTCGCCGGCCCGAGCGGGCGGCGCCTCGATGCCGATCGCAGCCAGCAGGCCGGCATAGGCAGAGCCGCAGGCCGGGGCGTTGAACCGCACGACCTGCGGGAGCATGAGCCCCACCGCCTGGCCGTGGATCACGCCGTGGGCCGCGGTCAACGGATTGGCCAGGGAGTGGGCGGCCCCCAGCATGGCGTTCTCGATTGCCAGCCCGGCCCAGGCCGCGGCCAGCTGCACCGCCTCGCGGGCTGCCAGGTCGCCACCGTCGGCCAGCACCCGGGGAAGGTTCGTGGCCAACAGCCGCCAACTCTCCAGCGAGAAGATCCGCGAGGCGGGGGTGGCGGCGGTGCTCACCAGGCTCTCGACGGCGTGGCTGACGGCATCCACGCCGGTCAGCGCCGCCACCTCGGCCGGCTGGGTGAGCGTCAGTTCGACATCGAGGATGGCAGCCCGGAAGGCGGCCCGGGGATCGCCGCAGGCCATCTTTATCCCGGTGGCGCTGTCGGTGATCAGGGCGAACGACTGGGTCTCGCTGCCGGTACCGGCGGTGGTGGGCACGGCGACGGCCGGCAGCAGCGGCCCGGTGGCGGTACCCCGGCCCTGGTAGTCGGCCATCCGGCCGCCGCAGGAGAACAGGAAGTTGATCCCCTTGGCAGAGTCCATCGAGCTGCCGCCGCCAAGGCCGACGAAGAGGTCGGGGCGAAACTCGCCCGCCAGGGCCGTGCCCGCCTCGACCTGGGCGGTGGTCGGGTTTTCGCCGAACCCGGAGAACACGGCCGTCTCGATGCCAGCCTCCGTCAGGGCCGCCACGCCGGCGGCGGTGTGGCCGGCTGCCACGATCCCGGGGTCGCTCGCGACGAGCGCCCGCCTGGCTCCCAGTCCGGCCGCCAACTCTCCGAGCCGGGCCAGCGAGCCCGGGCCGACGACCAGCCGCGGGCCGGGCCGAAACTCGAAGGCCGCGCCGCCGCGGCTCACGGGGCGGCCCCGACCGCCGCGGCCATCTGCAGCGCCCGCGAGCGGTAGAGGAAGTCGATGATGTTGCCCTCGTGGGGCTGCAGCCAGTCGAGCTTCGTGGTGGGGATCGGCCCCAGGTTGAGCCGGTCGATCAAGGTCGAATCGACGAGTTGCCGCTGGAAGGCCTCGTCGTCGGTGATCGCCGAGCAGACGAGCGTGGGGCCGATGGCTTCGAGCATCTTTGCCTGCGGGCACTCGACCACCGTCACGAACGGAAACATGTATTCCGCCCGGGTGATCTCGGGCTCGGGGGTCGCCGCGTGGGCCACCACCGGCCGCAGCCAGCCGCAGCGTTCGCCGGCCACGAACCGCTCGCCGTAGGGGGCGGTGGCGTGGGTCACGCCGGGGGCCGCGAGAAGCCCCTCGATCTGTCCCCAGATCGCATGGGCGGCGCCGGGAATCGTGAAGGCGGCGAGCTTGGCCTCAGGATCGTCAGGCGGCTTGACCTCGACGGGCCCGAGCCGCTCGGCGAGGGCGGCGGCGATGGCCTGGGTGTGTCGGCTGGCGTAGATCGCCGAGGCGTTGATGCAGCCGCGGCCGCTGTTGATGGCCACGCTCTCGGCCATCACGTCGAGGTACCGCTCCCAGTCGTCCACGCAGTCGTCGCCAATGATCAGCTTCGAGAAGCCGGGGCCGTGGACCTGCACCCGCGGGTTGCCCCGATACTGCTCGACCGTCTTGGCCGAGCCGAAGATCATGCTCCGGCCGCAGCCGGCGAGCACGGCCGCGCCCACGTCGGTTGCCCCGGGATAGAGGCCGATCGCCTCGGCCGGAATCCCGGCCTCCATCATGCAGGCCGCCATCCGGTAGGGGGTCCAGGGCTCCTGGCTGCCCGGCTTCATCACCAGGCCCACGCCGAGGGCCACGACCGGCAGCCAGAGGGTGTGCACGCCGGGCGAGTTGGAGGGGAGCACGAGGCCGAGCACCGGCGACTGGGCCTGGTAGCTGACCGTCACGCCCCGGTGCTCGACGCCGTGGCCGGCCCAGAGGATCTTGGGGTCGAGTCCGCGGGAGAGGGCGTCGAGGATCCGGTCCATGTTCGAGAGTACGAACATATTCTTTTGCATGTTGGCCCGGCAGAGGCTCTCGGGCAGTCCCGTCGTGGCCGACTGCTGCTTGACGAAGTCGGCGGGCGACTGCGGCGTGTCGCCGAGCGTGACGGTGCCGTGGGCGTAGAGGTTGCCCGCCGTCTGGAGCCGCTCGACGACGTCTTCGGGGTCGAGCGCCAGGAGGGCCGCCCGGGCCCGCGGGGCCTTCTGGAGATCGCGGGAGAGCATCGCCCCTCCCACCTGGCTGACCTCGGCGACCGGCTCGCCGGTGAGGAAGTGGACGAGCGTGTCGCGTTCGAGCGACTCGTAGGGCTTGCCAAACCGCCAGGCGGGCAGGTGCATGGGGAGAGCCTCGGGGGGACGGGGAACCGTCTGGATTCTATCGCGGAAGTGTAGCGGGCGTGCTGAGCCGCGGCCGCCCCCGGTAGCAGCGGGATGACCCTGCGGGCAGGCAAAGCCTGTTCATCCCGCCGGCCAGTTGAGGCTGCCCCTTGTAGCGGCGGGATTCCATCCCGCCGGCCAGTTGACGCTGCCCCTTCCGTTGGTCGGGGTTGCCCGTGCCATCTCGCCGGACGCTCGCTTCCGGCATCCTGCCTCCAGCTCGCTCGATG
>CAYRNG010000059.1:0-2631 GCA_964425395.1 uncultured Candidatus Kuenenia sp.
GCCCACATCAGCGACAGGGGCACGATCATCGTTCGCGACCAGGCCGACACGCGGTGAAGGTTCACCGGAAACCAGTCGGGGAGAAGCACCATCTCCGGCGGCACCGCCGGGCAGGCCTCGTAGGGCACCTGCCCGAGCAGGGCCAGATAAAATTTCGTGAAGCTGTTGACCGCCCAGGGGCCGCCGGCGGCGGCGATGGCCTGCCGGGCCCGCTCGAGCGACGGTGAGCCGGGATCGTGGCCGGTGATCTTGAGGGCCAGGTAGGCCTTCACGCTGGCGCTGATGTCGATCGGCCCGCCGGGATAGATCGCCCAGCCGCCGGAGGGCAATTGCTGGTCCAGGATCCGCCGGGCTGCCGCGGCCACGTCATGATCCGCGAGCCGATCGGCCCAGGCGAGGATCAGGATGTATTCGCTCTCCAGGATCGTGTCGCCCTCGAGCGGCCCCCGCCAATGGCCGTCGGCCGCCTGACGGTCGGCGAGCCAGCCGGCGGCGGCCAGGGCGGTGGGCAGGGCCGCCTCGGCAGCCGGGCCGGCGGGTCGCTCTGCCGCTCGTGGCGCGGCCGAAGCGGGGAGGGGCCGGGTGGAGCGGGGCAGGCGGCGGCCCGGCGGTTCGAGAACAGGCGCGGTGCTTCGCGACGCGAGAAGATCCGAACCGGTGAAGCTCATGCATTCATCCCTGAGGGGCGGCACCTGAAGCGATCCTTCGCCGTGTGCCCGGTCCTTAAAAGTGCGGGGCAGGATACGAGAAACCTATGCAGCCCGGCAAGTACCAAGCCTCTCGCCACTCGATCGCCCCGCATCCGTGCGAGGCCGGGCGACCTGGGTCAACTTTGAGGCCTGCTTCCGGCTGCCGCGCGGCGTCAACTGGCCGGCGGGATACAATCCCGCCGCTACGAGGCGGCCGGTTTGGCCTGCATTCATCAGGCCACTCCAGTCCCCGCGCCAAGTCAGATACAAACCTGACGCTACGAGGCGGCCGGTTTGGCTGGTCGAGTTTCGCGGCCGAGTTGACGCAACGTAGCCGCGGGTTTGTAACCCGCGGGCCGCGCGGTGCGGGCTGTCCGGCTCGTTCAGCCCGCCGCCTCCGCCGCCGGCAGCGATACCAGGCACCGCGTGCCCCGGCCGGGCCGCGACTCGATCGCGAGCGTCCCGCCGCTCGACTCGATCAGCCGGCGGGCCTTGGGGAGACCGAGGCCGATCCCTCGGCCAGCCTCCCGGCCGCTGAAAAATGGATCGCAGGCCCGGGCGGCTGTCTCGGCATCCATGCCCGGCCCGTCGTCGGCCACCACGATCCGGGCGGCCCCGCTGCCGTCGCTCGGGCTGGCCTCGACCTGCACCCGGCCGCCGTCGGCGACCGCCTCGACGGCGTTGACCACCAGCATCCGGATCGCCTCGCCCACCTGGGCCGCATCGACCCGCACGGCCAGCGGCATCGGGGCGGCGTTGTATTCCAGCCGTACGCTCCGGGCGGCCGCCTGGCCGGCGAGCGCCTCGATCGCCGGCCGGACCACGCCATCGAGGCTCGTCTCGGCGGGCTGCGGCCGCGGGGGGCGGGCGAAGATCATCAGGCCGCCGATCATGTCGCGGGCCCGGAAGGCCTGGTCCACGATCGTGGCCAGCCGCCGCCGCCGCTCCGGGTCCTGCTCGTCGAGCAGCAGAGCCTGGGCGCGGGCGGCGATGTTGGCCAGGGGGTTATTGATCTCGTGGCCGGCGCCGTAGGCCAGCTCTCGAGCCGCCTCGAGCCGGGCCTCGGCCACCCGCTCCTCGAACCGCTCGTGGAGCAGGAGGTGCTCCCCGGCAACCGCGATCGCCTCCCGGAGCACCTCCGCCTCGGCGGAGAGCGGCTCGCTGCCGCCGGCCGCCGTCACGATCGCCTCCGTGAGCCGCGGCACGATCCGCGCGGCCCGCGGCGGCTCGGCGTCGGTCCGGCTTTCCGCCCGCAGCCAGGCGGCCACGGCCGGATCGAGGCCGGCCCGTTGCCAGGCGACCCGGCCCCGGGCCGCGTCGCCGCCGGCCAGCACCGCCCGGGCGAGCGCCAGGCAGCCGGCCGGCGAAACCTGCAGGAGCGTGCCGCCGTCGGACAGGCGGAGGGCGAGCCCGGAACTCGTCGGCCGGCCCCGTGGCTCCTGCTTCCAGTCGCCGCTCATGGAGTGGTCACCGCTGCGCTTGCGTGGATATGGAACCGCCCGCGGGCCGAGGGGCCCGCGGGCGGTCATGAATCGACAGACAATTCCCCGGGGGCTCGGCCCGGGAGGGGTCAGGAGCTCGAACCCGAACCGGCCACGCCCGTCTCGATCTCGAGCAGGCTGCAGATTCGATCGACGAGCACCTCGGCCTCGAACGGCTTCTGGAGAAACTCGTTGGCCCCGGAGGCCTTGAGATCCTCGATCTTGTCGGGCTCGCACATGCCCGAGATGCAGATGATCCGCACCTCGTCCATGGTGGAGTCGCTGCGAACCCGCTGGCAGACCTCCTTGCCATTGATGTCGGGCAGCATCACGTCGAGCACGATCAGGTCGGGACGGTAGTCCTTGACCATCATGCCGGCATCGAAGCCGTTGTTGACGCTCCGCGTCTCCAAGCGGCCGTCCCGCTCGAGCACGTCGGTGATCAGCTCGACGAGATCCTG
>CAYRNG010000060.1:0-2965 GCA_964425395.1 uncultured Candidatus Kuenenia sp.
AACATGCTGCCGATCTCGCAGGGGCCGTCGTGCTCCTTCTCGAGGTGGAGCGTACGGATCTCCTTGCGGATGCCGAGCATCTTCGACTCGTGCACGCTCGTCTCGATCCGGTAGGCGTAGAAGGGCTCGAAGCCGCCGACCTTGGAGACGATCCCCGCGGTCCCCACGACGCGGCCGGCAGCCGTGTCTTCCATCACGAACAGGTAGGGCTCGCCGCGGGGCCGCTGATCGGCCAGCCGCCGAAAGCCCTCTTCGGAGTCGCGGATCCGGCCAGCCAGGTAGTCGGGGTCGCGGGGCAGCGTAGTGAGGCCGAACGACGTCAGCTCGGCCAGGCCGAGCAGGGCGTCGAGGTCGGCGGCGCGGACGGGGCGGATCACGAGCATGGCCAGCCCCTGGCGGCGAGGTCGCAGAGCACGAGGGCCGTGAGCTTCGCCCGCTCAGCGAGGCTTTCCACGACCAGATATTCGTCCGGCGAGTGGATGCCGCCGCCGCGGACCCCGAGCGTGTCGATCGTGGGCAGGCCGGCGGCCGCCAGCTTGTTGCCGTCGCAGACCCCGCCGGTGGGCCGGGCGGAAATTTCCAGATCGAGTTGCCGGCCGGCCGCGACGAGTCGCTCGAGCAGGGCCCGGGTGGGCGGGTCGAGCGGCTTGGGAGGGCAGTGGAAGCCGCCGTGGAGCGTCGCCGCGATGCCATCCTGGCCGTCGGCCTCGGCGACGAGGGCGGCCAGCCGGGTGACGGCCCAGTCGGCGTCGGTGGCCGCGGCCGCCCGAAGATTGACCCGCAGCACGGCCAGAGCAGGCACGACGTTGAAGGCCGCGCCGCCATGCAGCGCCGCCACGTTGCAGGTGAGCTCCCGGCCCGAGGCGTTGAGCTGGTCGCAGCGGCCGGCCAGGCGGGCGGCTGCGGCAACGGCATTGCGGCCGGCGGCGAACTGCCGGCCGGCGTGGGCCGCCCGGCCACGGATCACGACCGTGAAATTGCCCGAGCCCATCCGATCGCCCGCGAGCGTGCCGGCTTCGTCGAGGGCCGGCTCGAAGAGCAGGCCGACGTCGTGCCGGCCGGCGGCCTCGGCAAGCAGCGGGGCCGAGCCGGGGGAGCCGAGCTCCTCGTCGGCGTTGACGAACAGCTCCCAGGCGAGCGGCTCGGCCGGCCCGAACCGCTCGAAGGCCTCGAGGGCCAGGAGCATCACCGCCAGCCCTCCCTTGGCGTCGGCCACGCCGGGCCCGCGGAGGATCCGCCCGTCGGCGGAGCGCTCGACCCGCGGCGGCTCCGAGCCCGGTGGGTAGACCGTGTCCATGTGGATGCCGAGCAGCACCCGCGGGCCGCCGGCCCGGCCACCGCAGACGCGGAGGCCGTCGCCGAGGGGCATGGTCGTCTCGCGGCCATCGTCGCCGATCGTCGTGCGGGTGCCGCCCGGCAGCCGCTCGACCGGCCCGAGCGTCGCAAACGCGTCGGTCAGCTCCCCGTGCATCCGGGCGAGCCCCGCGGGGTCGAGGCTCCAGGAGCTGATTTTCGCCCACCGGCAGACGGTCTCGAGGAGCCGATCCTGCTGCCGGTCGATCCAGGCGAGCATGTCGGCGGGCTGAAACGGCATGGCGAGAGTCCTTTTCGCCGATTGTACCGGTGTCTTGTAGGCCCGTGCCGCCGGCACGGGCTACCTGAAGCGGCAATGGGTGGCGGGGCGGGTAGTCCGTCACGGCGTGACGGACCTACACGGCGTAACGGACCTACACGGCGTGACGGACCTCCGGGAAAACCGGCCCCTGTGGCGAAGCGGCTGGCCGGGGTACATTTTGGGGCTTCTCCACCCGCAGCCCGTCCGCAACCCCTCATGTTCGAGCCCGTCCGCGGCAAGCCCGACTTTCCCGCCCTCGAGGCCGACGTTGCCGCCTTCTGGCGGTCGGCCGCCATCTACGAGAAGTCGCTCGCCGCCCGTCGCGACGGGCCGCGGTTCGTGTTCTTCGAGGGGCCGCCCACCGCCAATGGGATGCCCCACCCCGGCCACTGCCTGACCCGCACCATCAAGGATCTCTATCCCCGCTACCGCACGATGCGGGGTGAATACTGCGAGCGCAAGGCCGGCTGGGACACCCACGGCCTGCCGGTCGAGGTGGAGGTCTGCAAGGAACTCGGGATTCACTCCAAGGCCGAGATCGAGGCCTACGGCGTCGAGCCCTTCATCCACAAGTGCCAGGAGAGCGTCTGGCGATACACGAAGGAATGGGAGACGCTGACCGAGCGGATCGGCTTTTGGATCGATCTCTCCCAGGCCTATGTCACCTACCACAAGTCGTTCGTCGAGAGCGTCTGGTGGGCCCTGGCGACGCTCTTCAACCGCGGGCTGCTCTACAAGGGGCACAAGATTGTCTGGTGGTGGGCCCAGGGTGGCACGGCCCTTTCGAGCGGCGAGGTGGGGCAGGGCTACAAGGAGGTGGCCGACCCGAGCGTGTACGTGGCCTTTCCGCTGCTCGACGACGCGGGGCTGCCGACCCCCCGCAGCCTTGTCGCCTGGACGACCACTCCTTGGACGCTGCCATCCAATCAGTTTGCGGCGGTGAAAGCTGACCTCGAGTACGTCGTGCTCCGCGAGCAATCCGCCGATGGTGCACCGACAGGCGAGCGAGAATATGTCGTCGCCGAGCCCTTGGCCGCGGCACTGGGCGAGAAACTGAAGAAAGCGTTCGACGTGGTCGAGCGGCTGCCGGGCGAGGCGCTCGTGGGCCGCTCTTACCTGCCGCCCTTTGACATCTATCGGCCGGCCGGACCGCCGAGCCCGGCCCGGCTGGCCGCCGGCGGCGCCGAGCCCGCAGCCTGGCGGGTGGTGGCGGCCGACTTCGTGACCACCGACTCGGGCACCGGCGTCGTCCACATCGCGCCGGCCTTCGGCGAAGTCGACTACGGCGTCCTCGTGGCCGAGCAGGAGCGGTTCGTGGCCGGCGAGGGGCCCCCGCTCCTCAACGCCGTC
>CAYRNG010000061.1:0-14983 GCA_964425395.1 uncultured Candidatus Kuenenia sp.
GCCGCGGCCGGCCCCGGCCGTCTCCCAGACGAGTGGCGGCCCCTCGGCCGGCCAGACTTCCAGGAGGTCGGTGTCGGGGGCCACGGCCGTGCGGTCGGCGCCTCGGAAGGTGGGCCAGTCGGCCCCGCCGAGGAGGATGCACACGGCCGCGAGCAGGATGCCGCGAGGAGTCTGGGCCGGCATGGGTGGATGCCTCCGGGGGACGGAATGCGATCCGTCGAAGGTATGGCCGGTAATGTCCACCGGTCAACCGGCCTGTCCCAAACCAAGTATAGTGGTGAGGAAGAACGTCCGATCCGGGAGAGAAACAGTGAGTGCAGGTGCGGCAGGGCAGGGCGAGCCGGTCTTCGGCCGCCGGGAGAGCGTCGAGCAGGTCGAGGAGGGCCGCGACCTGGCCCCCAAGTTCGATGCCCAGGGCTTCATCCCCTGCGTGACCACCGACTACCACTCGGGTGAGGTGCTGATGGTGGCGGTCATGAACCGCGCGGCCCTGGCCCGATCGATCGAGACGGGGGAGGCCCACTACTACAGCCGTTCTCGCCAGGTGCTTTGGCACAAGGGGGCCACCAGCGGCCTGGTTCAGAAGATCGTCGAGATGCGGATCGACGACGACCAGGACTGCGTCTGGCTGAGGGTCGAGGTGGCCGGCGGGGCGAGCTGCCATGTGGGCTACCGATCGTGCTTCTACCGGAAGGTGCCCGTCGGGGCCGAGCGGGCGGCCGGCACGGCGCTCGAGTTTCTCGAGCATGAAAAGGCCTTCGATCCCAAGGCCGTCTACGGCGACGCGCCGAATCCCACGCAGTTGTAGGCCCGGGCCGCCGGCACGGGCTATTCGAAGCGGGGTCGGATGGCGGGGCAGATAGTCCGTCACGGCGTGACGAACCTACGAGGCGTGGAGGCACGGGCTATTTGGCCGCGGCCTCGGCGGCCCGCTGCTCGGCGGCATACTCCAGGGCTTCCGCGAGGGGCGGCGACCGCAGCGGGGCCGGAATGTCCTCGATCACGGCGATCGCCTCCGCGAACCGGCCGGCGTCGAGCAGGGCCGAGGCCAGGTTGTGACGAACTTCGAGCCGGTCGGGATAGCGGTTGGCGGCGATCGCGAAGGCGGCGATCGCCTCGTCGAACCGGCCGGCCTGGGCGTAGACGGCCCCCAGGTTCTGGAGCACGGCCAGCCGGTTGGGGTTGGCGGCGTAGGCCCGCTCGAAGCAGGCCGTGGCGGCCGGCAGGTCGCCGAGCTGCATTTCGGCGATCCCTTCGAGCAGGGACACCGGCACGGCCAGCGGGTCGAGCGTTTTCCAGGGAGTCGTCGCCCGGCGGGCCGCATCCCGCATGGCCTGCCAGTCGCCCAGGTGCTGAGCTCGGCGGGCGGCCATCACCTCCTGCTCCTGGACGAGAGCGGCCGCGGCATAGAAGAGCCCGAGCAAGAGGGCCGCGGCCACGGGGGGCACCACGAGCCAGCCGGGGAGCGGGCGGATCCGGGGGCCGCCGCGAGCCGCCTGGGCCAGCACGGCAAGCACGCCCAGATGCACCGCCAGCACCACCTGGTGGCTGACTCGGTCGAGTGGAAAGTCGAGCCCTGAGACGATCAGGTGGCCGACGATCGCCCCGAGCGAGGCGACCGCCAGCCGGGCGTCGGTGACCGAGGCCGGGCCGCGGAGCACCGTCCTCACAGCCAGTCCCGCGGCGGCGAAGATCGCCAGAAAGGCGGCGAGGCCGGGCAGCCCCTTCTCGGCAGCTACCCAGAGAAAGTCGTTGTGGGGCTGGAGCCAGTTGTCGCTCGAGAGCCGGGAGAAGTCGGGGCTCTCGGCCGCCTTGTCGGGGCTGAAATACTCGTGCATCCGAATCGTGAAGTTGCCCGCGCCCACCCCGGTCAGAGGATGATCGGCGGCCATTCGGGCGGCGATGCCCCAGACCAGCGTCCGGCCGCCGTCGCTCGGACCTTCAGCCTGATGCGGCCGGGCGATCACGCGAGCCTGGATCGCCCGGCCGAGCGGCGTGTCGGTGAAGGCCACCCCAGCCAGGCTCACCGCGAGCAGGAGGCCGGCGGCGAGCACCGCCGCGATCGCCCGGCGAACCCCGGCGGGCACGCCGAGCGAGTGCGGGTACGCAAGCAGCACGAGCCCCGAGACGGCACCCGCCCCGGCGAGCCCCAGCCAGGCGGCCCGCGACTGGACGACGAGCACCAGCCCGATGCCCGCCGCGGCTGCCCCGGCTGCGAACCACCGCCAGCCGCCGGCCAGCACCGCCGCCCCGCACAGGCACCAGGGAATCAGGAGCACGAGCCAGGCGGCGAACAGGTTGACGTTCGACATCATCCCGTCGAGCAGCGCCTCCTCCATGGCCCGACGGCTGGGAAGCCCCTCCGCCACGATCGGGAGCACCTTCCAGCCCCCCACGACGACCGTCACGAGCGTGGCCACCACGGCAATCTCCAAGAGCCATCGCTTCCAGCGGGCGTCCAGCGGCAGCACGAGGGCCGTCAGGCAGAGCACCAGAAACGCCGCCAGCGTGCGGAAGCAGTCAGTCCCGCCGGCCGAGGGATTGACCGCGACCGCCAGCGAACCCCACGAGGCCACGAGGAAGGCGGCCGAGGCGAGCACGATCGGCTGCCGAAGCACGGCGGCGTCGACCGCCGTGGCGATCGCCCGCGGCAAGAGCACAGCCGGCACCGCCACCAGGAGCAGTCCCAGCACCGCGAGGAGCCTGACCACCTGCGAGACGTCGTAGGCCTCGGGGTCGACGAGCAGGTGAACGCCCACGAGCATGGCCGCCAGCAAGGCGACAACGAGCGCAGCGTTCATGCCGCCGCCGGCTGTGCTCGGGGATTCACTTCCCGTGTTCATGGGTCGTCGCTCGGGGGCTGCGGCGGGGCTTGCCCTTCGCTGCGGCCGCCGCCTGGTTCGAGTGTACGAGGGCTCGGCAGGAACAGCCGGGGCCGAAACCCGAGGTCGGCCGTCGCAGCTGAGTGGTCGAAGGCGAGATCCTCGTTCATCCGGGCGGCCATGCCCGAGGTGGCTCCGGCGGCCAGGCCCAGAGCCCGACCCGCCGCGGCCAGAAGCCGCCAGGCCCAGCCGGGTAGGTGCACAAGCCGCGGTCTCTGCCCGTGCGGCTCACAGGCCCGGCGGACGAGGTCGCAAAACGGCAGCCGTTCTCCGCCGGAAAGCGTGTAGTCGAGCTTGGCCGCAGGGTGCTCGAGGGCCGCCAGGCAGGCGGCCGCCACGTCGTCGGCATGGACCGGCTGCCGCAGGCCCCGGGCGGCTCCCGAGAGCGGGAAGAAGCCCCAGCGCTTCACCCAGGCGGCAATCGCGGCCACGTTGCCGTCGCTGTGGCCGTCGTAGATCATCGTCGGCCGGAGGATGACAAGCCGCGTGCCCGCGGCGGCGGCCAGGCGGGCGAGTTCCGCCTCGGCGGCGGCGAGCCGGCTGGCGAGGGCCCGTTCGGCGGGGTCGGGTGAGCCAGATTTTGAAAACACGCTCGTCGAAGACAGGGCCACAAGCCGCTCGAGACCCGAGCCGCCGAGCCAGTCGAAGGCGGCGACGGTGGCCCAGAGCGGACAGACCGCAATCCAGCCGGGCAGGCGGATCCCGTCGGGCAGGGCAGCCCCCGACCGGTGCCAGGTGATACCGGCCGTACGGATATCAGCCGGCGGGTTCCGTGAACAGGCAACCACGCCCGAGCCTGCGGCCACGAGGCGGCGCATGAGCGGCCGCCCGACGAGGCTCGTGGCCCCGAGCACGCCGACGGTGGCCTGTGCCGCCATCGCCCCCGGGCCCGTCACGAGGAGCCAGTCGGCGAGGCGGCTGGACGCGGCTTCACGCCGGGTGCCGGCGGCCGCGACAAAAGCAGAGCCGGAGCGTTCGCCAGCAGGGCCGCCCCGCGACGGGCAGTCAGCAGGCCGGCCACGGCCGCGAACCGCAGCCACACGCCCGCCACGACCAGCCCGAAAAGGCCGGGCGGATAGGCGGCCCGAAAATGCTTGCGGTAGAAGCGGATCATCCCCCGGTGCTTGTGCCACTCGACGGCCAGGGGCCGCGAGCGGCCGCACATCCCGCGGTGGTGCACAGCCGTCGCGCGGGGTTCGAACAGCACCCGCCAGCCCGCCTGGCGGAATCGGAGACAGAGGTCGAGATCCTCGCAATGGAGAAAAAAGCCCTCGTCCCAGGGGCCGGCCTCGTCGAAGGCCTCCCGGGAGACCATGGTGAGCGCGCCCGAGACCGCCTCGACATCGACGGGCTCCGCGGGCAAGGGTTCGCGGTGGAGGTAGAAGTCGGAGAACAGCCGGGGGGCGATCCAGCCCAGCCGGCCGAGGCCAAAGCCGCGGACAAACGACCGCCAGGGCGTGGGCAGACTCCGGCGGCTGCCTCCCTGTTCCTGGCCATGAACGTCTACCAGCAGGCCCCCCACCATGCCGACACGGTCGCCCGCCTGAAGCGAGCGGACGAGCCTGGCCAGGGAGTTCGGACCCAGGATGCAGTCGGGGTTGAGGAACAGGATCACCGGTTCGGTGGCGAGCGCCGCGCCTGCATTGCAGCCGGCCGCGAAGCCAGCGTTGGTCTTCAAGCGAAGAATCCGCAGCCGGTCGTTGGTGGCGAAGCGGGTGGCGACCGGCTCGAAGGAACCAGGCCACGAGGCGTTGTCGAGAAGGATCACCTCCCGGGCTTGGGCAAGCGCCGCCTCGAGACAATCGGCCAGTAGTCGGCCGGCATTGTGGTTGACGATCACGATGCTGACCGGTTCGAGGGCCAGCGTCGGCACGGCCTGGCTGCCAGTCATGAGATCGCTGGCCCCCTGCCCTGTCGGCTCCATCCCGTATCGATCATCCGCCAGATCTGCCACGTCGAAACCTTCCGGGTCGCCTGCACCGCTCGCCGTTTCTGCCACGCTCTTGGAAGCCCGCGGAGGGCATCCCACTTCGCCCGAGCGAATGCCCGCCCCCGCCCACGGGCAGCGACAACGCTTCCCAGCAGAATAGATTGGAGAAGATGGGCAAGCAATGCAGGGGCTAGGAGCGGCCCCGGCGTATTTTTGACGAGGGTCCAGAGGGTGTTGCGGTGGCCGAAGTAGGTGGCCACGTCGCTCGGCGTGCTCCCGCCGCCCACGTGCTCGACGACCGCGGCGGGCACGAAGCGAGCCCGGTGGCCGGCCAGCCGGAGGCGGTAGCCGAGATCGACGTCTTCGCCAAAGCAGAAGTAGTTCTCGTCGAAGCCGCCGACGTCGAGCAGGGCCTGCCTGCGGTAGAGAGCCGCCGCGGCGCAGGCCGAGAAGATCTCGCGGGGTTCGAGATCCTGCGGCTGGATTGGCTGCCCGTGTCCCTCCCGCCAGGAGAGGCCGCTCAAGTGCCACCGGTCGCCGATCCCGTCGAGGATTCCCGGATGGCCGGCCCGCATCTGCCGGGAGCCGAAGGCGGCACACTCGGGATGGCTGCCGGCGGCCCCAAGGAGCGCCTCGAACCAGCCGGGCTCAGGGAAGGCATCGGGATTCAGAAGCGCGATGAATTCGGTCTCGGCGGCGGCGATGCCGCGGTTGGAAGCCGCGGCGAAGCCCAGGTTGCAGCCGGCCTCATCGATCACCGTTCGGCTGGCCAGTTCCGGTCGTTCGGCCAAGAGTTCGCGGACCCCCTCGAGCGAGCCGTCGTTGCTGGCGTTGTCGATCAGAATGATTCGCTCCGGGAGGATCGTCTGCTCGGCCAGGCAGGCGAGGCAGCGGAGCAATGTTTGGCCGGCGTTAAAATTGACGATCACCACGGTGACCGGAGCGTCTGGGCTCGTGGGCCGGCCGCTCTGAATCATGGTTCATCTCCGCTCGCTTGACGCTGCCCTGTAGCCAACCTAGTGTCGAATTTCAGGCCGGGCAGAGGACGGCCGATGTACCGCTCCCGAGCTTGGCCACCGTGACCCCTCTCTCCACCATGACCGCCCCGCCGGCACCCCCGCGGCACGCCATCGCGGCGGCCCCGTTCGCCGGCCGGCCGCCGACCGATTCGGCCTGGGCCGACTGGTGGGCCGGCACGCGGCGGATCGACCTCTGGAGCACGCTGGCCTGGTACGACATCGTGCTCCGCTACCGCCGCTCGCTCCTGGGGCCCCTCTGGATCACGCTCAGCATGGGGCTCTTGCTCCTGGGCATGGGGCCACTCTACGCGGCCCTGTTCGGTGTGCCGCTGGCCCGCTTCTACCCGCACCTGGCCCTGGGGATCATTTTCTGGAACTTCTTCAGCGGCACCATCAACGAGGGCTGCCAGGTGTTCATCACGGCCGCTTCCTATCTCAAGCAGGGCGAGGTGCCGCGGAGCGTGTTCGTGTGGCGGAGCCTGGCCCGGCAACTGTTCTTTCTCGCCCATCACGTCGTGCTCTACCTCCCGGTCGCCCTCTGGGCAGGGCTGCGGCCGAGCCCGCAGATGCTCCTGATCGTGCCGGGCCTGCTCGTCGTCATCATCAACCTGCACGCGCTCTCAATCTCCCTCGGGCTGCTTTCGGCCCGATTCCGGGACGTGCCCAACATCGTGGCCAGCTCGCTCCAGTTGCTCATGTTTCTGACACCCGTGTTCTGGTTTCCGGAAAAGCTCCCGGAGCGGTCACGGTTCATCCTCTACAACCCGCTCGCCCAGCTGCTCGACATCCTGCGACAGCCGCTCTTGGGGGGCTATCCGGCGCCGGGAACCGTCTGGTTCCTGATTTACTTTACGTCCCTGAACGTGGCCGTGGCGGCATTGCTGTATGCCGCGTGGCGGCGGCAGGTCGTCTACTGGGTCTGACCTGCCGATGGCACTGCTGGCCCTGGACGGCGTGACGGTCGAGTACCCGATCTTCGGGGCCGACGGGGAGTCGCTCAAGAAGACCCTCACCGCCGCGGCCACCGGGGGCCGAATCGGCAGAAGCACCGGGATCACGGTGGTCGAGGCCCTCCGCGACGTTTCGCTCGAACTCCATGACGGCGATCGGCTCGGCATCGTGGGCCACAACGGGGCCGGCAAGTCGACGCTCCTTCAGACCCTGGCCGGCGTCTACCCGCCTACTCGGGGCCGCTATCGCCGGACAGGGTCGGTGATGAGCCTGGTCAATCCGATGCTGGGCATCGAGCGGGAGGCGACCGGCTACGAGAACATCATGATCCGGGGTCTGGTGCTCGGCCTCGATCGGCCGACCATCCGCCGGCTGTCTCCCGAGATCGCGGAGTTCAGCGGCCTGGGCGACTACCTCCACATGCCGGTCCACACCTATTCCACAGGAATGATGATGCGGCTGGCCTTCGCGATCACGACCAGCGTCCGGGCCGACATCCTCCTGATGGACGAGTGGCTCTCGGTGGGGGACGCGAAGTTTCGCACGCTCGCCGAAGACCGAATCCGGGGGCTCGTCTCGCAGACCGGCATTCTGGTGCTCGCCTCGCACTCAGCCGAGTTGATCGCCCGGGAGTGCAACCGGGTGATCGAGCTCTCCCACGGCGCGGTGGTGCGGGACGAGCCACTGACCTGACCGCGCTGGTCGGTCAGGACGCCGGCGAGTGGCCGACTGCGTTCTGCCTGCCGGCCCGCGACCACTCGGCCAGAGCTGCTTCCAGGGCCGTTTCCAGGCTGGCGGGCTGCTCGGCCAGCGGCGGCAGCGGCGCGGATGAACCCGCCCGCGAGCGGAGTTCGAGATAGAGTTCGTGGGCCCGCGGGCTGAGCTGCCGCACGAGCCAGGGCCGCCAAGAGCCATGGTCGCAGTGGAACAGACCGGGCTCGCACTGGGGTCTGGGAAAGCCGAGCGGCAGGTCGAGCCGGGTGCGGACGGCGGCCACGAAGCCGGCCGGATCCTCGACCACCTGGGTCGCCTCCACCAGCAGGCAGCGGTCGGGAAAGCGGCCGAGAAAATCGAGCAGCCGCTCGTTGTAGTGGCACCAGACCTCGATCGCCAGCCGGGGCTGGGCCAGAAACTCGCTATTGCCACGCCGAAACAGCGAGTCGACGACCTCCCAGGGGCGACGGAACACGAACAGAAAACGGGCCTCGGGCAGGAGCTGCTCCCAAAAGTCGAGAAACAGCACCGTCCGCGGCTCCTTCCAGCCCCAGGGCCGGCCCTGGGCCCGCCTGGTGGCCAGGATGTCGTGGGCCTCCGCCAGCATCAGGGCTGGCACCGTGGGCTGGCCGGCGGCGATGAATCCGTCGGCCGACAGCCCGGCTGCCGCCAGGGCACGCTGGTGGAACAAGAGGAAATCGACGTCCTCGAAGTGCCCGCGGGGATTGCTGGCGTCGGCCCCCAGCAGGTGGCTGCCGAGGTCGAGGCCGGCACTGGCCAAGAGGGCCGCGGTCAGGGAAGTTCCCGAGCGGTGCATGCCGGCGATGACGAGGGCCGGTCCCTGGTGGCGGGGCAGATTGCCGGCCGGCTGGGGGGGGGTTCCATTGGTGAGAAATGGCTGACCAGCGAGCCGGGGGGCGGCAATCCAGTATTCAAGGATGAATTCGTCGCGGAGTATACTCCGCGAGACCCGGAGAACGATTCCTTTTCGATCGCAAGGACGCGCTGACCGTGAGGCTGGGCCGGAGGCTGGGTGACATTGCGGTGCGGCTGCCGTTGGTGGGCCCCTTGGCCGACCGGCTGCGGGACCGCATCCGCCGCCGCCGGCTGCCCCAGGGCTCGGTGGTGATCCCACCCACGGCCAGCCGGGTGGCGATCGACCCCTACCTCCCCTCGCAGGCTGCCGCCTGGCCCCTCCCCGAGGAGGTGTCGGTCGCCATCGTGATCCCGGTCTACCGGGGGTTCGAGGAGACCAAGCGCTGCCTGGAGTCGGTGCTCGCCAACCAGGGCTCGGTACCGGTCGAGATTTTTGTCGTCGATGATTGCACGCCCGATCCGGAGATCCGCCGGTGGCTCGAAGGGATCGCCGCCCGGGGAGAGATCACGCTCCTGCGAAACGAGACCAACCGCGGTTTCGTGGCCAGCGTGAACCGCGGGATGCTGGAGGCAGGCAGCCGCGACGTGGTCCTCCTCAACAGCGATACCGAAGTGCCGGCACTCTGGCTCGAGCGGCTCGCCAGCCACGCCTATTCCGGCGACCGGATCGGCAGCGTGACGCCCTTCTCGAACAACGCCACGATCTGCAGTTGGCCAGCACTTCCCGGCGGCGACCTGCCGGCCGGCGTGTCGCTGGCGGCGATCGACGCCGCCTGCCAGGCCGCGAACCGCGGCCGCCAGGTCGAACTGCCCACCGCCGTCGGCTTCTGCATGTACATCCGCCGCGATTGCCTCGACGCCGTGGGCCTGTTCGATGAGGCTGCATTTGGCCGCGGCTATGGCGAGGAGAACGATTTCTGCATGCGGGCCCAGGCTGCCGGCTGGCGGCACCTGCTCGCCTGCGACACGTTCGTCTACCACGTGGGGGAGACGAGCTTCGGCAAGGATTCGCCGCATCGCGCGGCCGCCTGGGAGGTGCTCACCCGGCGACACCCGGGGTATCCCGCCGCCGTGGCCAGGCATGTCGAGGCCGACGGGGCGGCCCCTGCTCGGGTGGCGGCGGCGGCGGCCCTGTTCAAGGCGGCCGCCGAGCCGGTGGTCTTGCTCGTGACCCACGCCCTGGGCGGAGGGACGGAGCGGCACATCCGCGATCTCATGGCGGCCGTCGGCGGGCGGGTCAACTTTCTCCGGCTCGAGCCGGCCCAGGGCGGGGTGCGGCTGTCTGCGCCAGGATTGCCGCAGCTGCCGTCGATCGTGTTCCACCCCGAGGGCGTCCCGCAGCTGGCCGCGTTGCTCGCATCATTCGGGGTCGATCGGGTGCATGTCCATCATTGGCTGGGCTTGGAGATGGATCTCCGGCACCTGCTCGACGTGTTGGGGGTGCCCTTCGACGTGACGGTGCACGACTACTATTCGGTGTGCCCGCGGATCAACCTGATGCGGTCGCCGGATGAAGGCTATTGCGGGGAGCCCGGTCCCGCCGGCTGCAACGCCTGCATCGCCGCCCGCTTCGACCGCGGCCTGACCGACATCACCGAGTGGCGGGGACGCACCGCCTGGCTTTTCGACGAGGCCGAGCGGGTGCTCTGCCCGAGCGAAGATGCCCGCCGGAGGATGGCCCGCTACGTTCCGCACGCCCGGCTCTTGGCCGTGCCGCACGAGCCGGTCACGGAGCAGGCCTGGCGGGTATCCGGGCCGGTGCTGCGGCCGGGGGAGCGGCTGCGGATCGGCATTCTGGGGGTCGTGGCCAAGCACAAGGGGCTTGACGCCCTCGCCGCAGCGGCCGAGATCGATCCGGACCGGATCGAGTTCGTGGTCATCGGCTTTTGCGAGCCGCCGCTACCGCGGCGGGTCCGCCGTCTGGTGAAGGAGACGGGCCCTTACCAAGACGCCGACCTGGTTCGGTTGGTGGCCGGGTCGGGGGTGCATGCCGTCTGGTTCCCGGCCCGCTGGCCGGAAACCTACAGCTACACGCTTTCCGCGGCCCTGGCGGCCGGGCTGCCGGTCATCGGCCCGCCGCTGGGGGCCTTTCCGGAACGGCTCGCGGGCCGGCCCCTCACCTGGCAGGCCGAGCCGACCGCCGACCCAGCGGCCCTGGGCCGTCTGTTTGCCGAGGTCCGCGGGGCGCTCGAGCAGGCCGCCGGCCAGCAGCCGCTCGAAGCGCCGCGGAAAGTCGCCGGCGATGACTTCTATGCCCAATCCTACGTCGTGCCGCCGGGCTCGCGGGAGGCCGCTTCCCGGCGGACGGTCCGGTCGCTCGAGCGGGACGGGCTTTTGACGGTGCTCATGCTGCCCGACCGGCGGGCTGATGGCGGCGTCTCCCCCTGCGGCTCGATTCGCCTGGTGCAGCCGTTCGATGTGCTGGCTGCAGCCGTCACCGACCTGCTCGTGGAGCAGGTCGACCGCCGCAGCGTGTTCCAGCGATCAGCCGACGTGCTCGTCTGCCAACGACACGCGGTGCCTACGGTGGCCGAGGCCGACCGGCTCATCGAGCACTGCCGCCGCCATGGCATGCGGCTGGTCTACGATCTCGACGACGAATTGCTCACCATTCCTGACGACCACCCCGAGGCCGCCCCCTTGCGAGCCCTCGCCGCGGTCGTCCTGCGGCTGGTGCTGGCCGCCGACCGGGTCTGGGTGGCCACCCCGGCCTTAGCCAGCCGGCTGGCAGGCCTCCGGCCCGATGCCGAGGTGGTGCCCAATGCGCTCGACGACCGGCTCTGGCAGATGCCTCCCCCGCGGCGGTCGGACGGACAGATCAGGATCGTCTACATGGGCACTGCCACGCACGACGGCGAGCTGGCCTTCCTTGCTCCGGTTGCAGCCGCCATCCACCGCCGTTATGGCGACCGGGTGCGGTTCGAGGTGGTGGGTGTCACGGCCCGGTCCCTCCCGGCTGGTTTCGACCGGCGGCTACCCGATGGCGACGCGGCCAACGCCTCCTATCCCGGCTTCGTGGAGTGGTTCGGTCGCCAGCGCTGGGAGATTGCCGTCTCGCCGCTGGTCGACGGTCCGTTCAACCGCTGCAAGTCGGCCATCAAGCTGATGGACTACGCGGCCCTGGGCCTGCCGATCGTCGCCTCCCGGCATCCTGAATACGAGGCGGCGTTCGGCGGCGACCATGGGGTGTTTCTGGTCGATAATGACGAGGCGGCCTGGATCGATGCCCTTTCGAAACTAATCGATGATTCGGCGGCCCGCGATCGGGCGGGCCGATTGGCCCGGGAACACTGCCGCGTCCGCCATGCGCTCTCCCGGCAGCGGGAGTTTCGGGAGCTGGCACTCCGGCGGGCGCTGGTGGAGCCGCTGGAGGGTGCCACCCGGCCGGCCAGCTGGCGGCTCGACGAGGCCGGTCTGGCCGGCCCGTCGCGGGCCATGCTCGAGGCGGCCTTCAACGTCGGCTCGGGAATCCGCGTGGACAGCCCCGCCGAGCTCGACGCGGTTGGGCAGGCCACCCAGGATTTCGTGGTCTGCGGCGTTCCGGCGGAAGCGGCCGACCGACAGGTGCTTGCTGGCAGGCTCGAACGGGTGTTGCGGCCGGGCGGGATCGCCTTCTTGGTGGCTGAGGCTCCAACGCCGGCCGCCGGACCGACCGAGCACGCCGGCCTGGCGATCGCCAGGCCGACCGGCAGCGGCCCCGAAGGCGAGGCCTTGCGACTCGAATTTCAAGGCCTCGATGCCGATGGAGGGCAGGCGATTACCGTCCTCCGCAAAGGAGGGATGCGACCCGGGTCGCCACGGGACGAGATCGACCCCCGGGTCGTCATCAGTTTTGGGGCACCGGTGGAAATACCGGCTACCGCGGCCCCGACGTCGCTCATGAAAATCGGCCCTGGCGACGAGACTGGGTCGCATCCGCGGTATCCGCGCTGGCGGGGCGTGGTGCCGCTTCCGCCAGACGGGCTGATGTGGAGCGCCGGAGCGCCCGACGTCGAAAATTTCCTGGTTGTGGGGGATGCCTGGGCGCAGCTCGTCCGCCGGCACCTGCCCCCGCGGGGCATGGTGCTGGACGTCGGCTGCGGCTGCGGGCGGCTGGCCCGGGTGCTGGCCGCCGATTCGGCGGTCGGTGGCTACGTGGGCTTCGACTGCATCAGGGGGAGCATCACCTGGTGCGAAACCCACGTCCTGCCGGCCGCCGCCGGCAAGCGCTGCGAGTTTCATCATCTCGATGCCCGATCGGCCGAATACACCCCCGCCGGCACGCTCCGGGGTGAGGATGTCCGGTTTCCCTGCGGGACGGGGAGCATGGATCTGGTGGTCGCGGCGTCGCTGTTCACGCACCTCCTGGAGCCCGACGCGGCCTGCTACCTGCGGGAAATCGCCCGCGTGCTCAAGCCCGCGGGCATGGTCTTGCTCACGATCCGTGCGACCGCCGCACCGGGCGTGACCTACGCCGGCAACGAAGGCTGCATCGACGTCGATCGCCAGCACTTCCTGGCGATGGCCCGGGCGGCGGGCCTGGATCTCCGCGACGAAGTGGCCGACTTCGTGGGCGAGACCCTGCTCGTGATGAAGGCCGGCGAGCCCGCGGTCGTTGCGGCAGCGTCAGCGGCGGAAGCAGAAGCCCTCTCGGGAGCATGACGCCATGGCAGCCTATGAGATGGAACTCGAGGCCCGTGCGGAGATCTTCGATGAGGAGGCATATCTGCTGGCCAATCCGGACGTGGCTGCTGCGGTACGGGCCGGGCAGTTCGCCTCGGGCCGGCAGCACTTCGATCTTTACGGCTGCCGCGACGATCCCCGCCGACTGATGCGGATGAGCTCCCGCATCGGCCAGGCGAAGCAGGCCAAGCTCGAACGCATCCTGCCGCTCATGCGTCGGGACGTGGCGGCGCTGCGGCAGGAGACCTGCATCGACTGCCTGCCGGCGAGCGTCCGCGAGCGCTGGAACATCGTCGCTACCTCGGCGGTCTCGCGGCACGGGTATGGCAACGAGATCAAGGGGATCATCGAGCGGCATCCTGGGGGTCTGATTCTCGACGTCGGAGCAGGCTGTCGGCCCGTCTACTACGACACGGTGGTCAACTACGAGATCGTTCCCTATGACACGACCGACGTCTTGGGGGTGGGCGAGGAATTGCCGTTTCGCGACGGGGCGTTCGATGCGATCGTGTCGGTGGCGGTGCTCGAGCACGTCAAGGATCCGTTCCGCTGTGCCGCCGAGATGATCCGGGTGCTCAAGCCCGGCGGGGAGCTCTATTGCGAGGTGCCGTTGCTCCAGCCGGTGCACGGGTATCCGCATCACTACTACAACATGACCCACCAGGGGCTGCGGAACCTGTTCGAAGGCGGGCTGATGATCGATCGGGTCTGGGTGCCGGACCACATGCATCCGATCTGGGCCCTGACCTGGATTCTCGAGAGCTGGGGCCGGGGACTCGACGCGGCGACACGGGAGCGATTCCTCGACCTCCGGGTGCGGGATCTCCTCGGTGATCCCGCGGCCTGCGGCGACCTCGATTTCGTGGCCGGGCTCTCTGATGCCGCCCGCACCGAACTGGCCTGCGGCAACGCGCTTTTCGGCCGCAAGCCGTCTGCTTGAAGAACCGCCGATCCGCGGCCGCCGGTTGAGCAGGCTGCCGACTGACATGGACCCATCTCACGGGTCACCACGGGGAGGTCGTCACCCGTGGGCCGGGGCGGCGTTGGTCAGGATCAGCGGATCGTTCCCGAGGCTGATCCCCTCCGTCGGCGTCAACTCGAGCCGCCCGCCGTCGGCCATTTCGATCGCCAGCGTCAGGCTGGGGCCGGCTGAATCGATCGGCAGCTCGGCGGTGAGCCGGGCGCACAGGGCATTGGCAAACAGCCGGGCCGACCGCCAGCCGAACGCCTGGTTCACGTCGGCGCTCGGCAGCCAGATCGGCACCCTCGTCGGCGTTCCATCGAGGGACAGGTGCAGCCACGCCGGAGCCCGGTGACTGACCGCCCACCCCTGAACCTGGCAGCTTCCGTGTTGCCGCCGCAGTTCGATGTGATAGAGGATCGAATCGTTCGTCAACGGATCCGGGCCGGCGGCCGCCGGCCGGGGGGCGGGAAGACGTTCCGCAGTCTCCGTCTTGGAGAACCAGAGCAGAAAGCTGGGCGACAGATCGCGGGGCTGCAGAAGCGAGAAATATTTGGGGCCGAGCCGCCTGGCCCGGGCGACGACATTCGCCCGCGTCTGCGGCGACACGCCACATTGCGTCACATACGTCCTGAGTGCCTGGCAGCCGCACGGATCGGCCCGCAGCGGCAAGGCCTCGGCCTCGGCAAACCCCCGCTCCCGGGCGAGCCACTCGATCTCCTCGGCGAAAAATAGATGTTTGTCCTCGCGGGTCGCCAGAAAGTCGAGATCTCCCATGTGCGCGAGGTTGAGATTCACCTCCGCGAGCCAGTTGACCATCAAGGGAAGGTCCGGATTTTCCGGTTCGTCGTGCCCCATGTCCATCAGGATGTCGGCCAGGGTGGACAAGAGCGCCCGGTGGAAGCGGGCGTTTGGCTCCAGGAAAAATGCGACCCCACCCGGACGAAGCAGCCGCGCCATGTCGGCCAAGAATGCTCCCACGTCGAGG
>CAYRNG010000062.1:0-12095 GCA_964425395.1 uncultured Candidatus Kuenenia sp.
CCGCCGCTACGGGGGGCCGCGTCAACTGGCCGGCGGGATGGAATCCCGCCGCTACGGGGGGCCGCGTCAATTGGCCGGCGGGATGGAATCCCGCCGCTACGGGGGCCGCGTCAATTGGCCGGCGGGTGAGACAGGCTTTGCCTGCCTGCAGGGTCATTCCGCCGCTCCTTCCCCGGCCGCGGCCAGATCGTCTTGCCTTCCTTGATCGTCTCCACGACACGGATCTCCTCGATCACGGCCGGCTCGACCGTGAGCGGATTGCCCGACAGGATCACGAGGTCAGCCAGCTTGCCCGTTTCGATCGAGCCCTTGCGGCCCTCCTCACCATACTGCCGGGCCCCGTCGATCGTGACCGCCTCGAGGGCCTCGAGCGGCGTGGCCCGCTCGCCTGCGCCCAGCACCCTCCCTGACCGCGTCAGCCGATTGACGGCCGTGTGGATCGTGAACAGCTGATCGAGCGGGGCGACGTTGAAGTCGGTATGGTTGCTCGGCCGCAGGCCCAGGGCCCGGGCCGACTTCAGCGGGCTGATGGACTCAGCCTCGGCCAGGCCCCGGTTGGCCACGTGGACGTCGCCAAAATAGAAGCAGTGGATCGTGAACAAACTGGGCGTGATGTTCCAGGCCTTGTACTTCGCGAGCTGGTCGGGGCGGATGAACTGCGAGTGCACGCCGACCGTGCCCCGGGGCCGGGCCGGATCGTCCCCGGCAGCGGCCCGGTGGGCCTCCAGGAAGGCGTCGATGGCCGCGTCGCCGTTGACGTGCACGAACAGCGGGGCCCCGCCGGCGTAGACCTTCTGCACCATGGCGGTGAGTTCCGGCTGCGAAAAGCTCGGCTCCCCCCGCCAGTTTTTCTCGCCCGCCGGGCCGCCGGTGAGGTAGGGCGAGGTGAACCACGAGGTCTTCCCCTGCGGCGAGCCGTCGGCCACGATCTTGACGCCGCCGATCCGGAGCCGGCCTGAGTAGTCCCTGTCGGCCACCGGCGGCCGGCCGGCGAAGATCGCATCGATCTCGGTGATGAACGGCAGCGCGACCACGTCGATCTCGAGCAGGCCGCGGGCGGCCGCCAGGCGGAGCAGGTCGAGCTGCTGCTTCATCGTGGCTCCCTCCTGGGCCGTGGTGATGCCCTGCTTGGCATACAGCTCCTGTCCCGTGCGGAGCAGCTCGAGGGTCTCGTCCGGGCCGGGACCGGCCAGCTTCGAGAAGATCGGCAGGAAGGCCGTCTCGAAGAGCAGCCCCGAGGGCTCCTGGGAGTCGGGCTCGCGGCCGATCACGCCGCCCGGGGGCGTGGGCGTGGCGGCCGTGATCCCGAACTTCACGAGCGCCTTCGAGTTGAGCATCGCGCCGTGGCTCGAGACGTGGATGATCATCACCGGGTTGTCGGGAAAGGCCGCGTCGAGCTCCTGCTTTGTGGGCGGCCGCTTCTCGGCGAGGAGATCGGGATCGTAGCCATAGCCCATGATCAGCTCGCCCGGCGGAATCTTCCGGTCGGCCTGGAGGGCCTTGAGCTGCCCGATCACGTCGGCCACGCTCCGGCAGGGGCCTGCCGGCGGCGAGGCACAAAGGGCACTGGTCTGCACGGTCACGACGGCGAAGAAATGGCTGTGGCCGTCCACGAAGCCCGGCACGAGCGTGCGGCCGGCCAGATCGGTGACCAGGGTGGCCGGCCCGGCGAGCTTCATGACGTCGGCCTCGCTGCCCACCGCCACGATCCTCCCGCCGGCGATGGCCACCGCCTCGGCTGCGGGCTGGGCCGGATTGACCGTCACGATCGGGCCGCCGCGGAAGATTCGCTCGGCGGGCTCCGCGGCAGTGGGCAGGACGCGGGCGGCGACGACCAGGGCGAGGAGGGCGGAATGAAAGCGGCGCATGCACGTGGTTCCTGGGAGACGGGGTGCTTGCAGAATACCACTGAAAGGGGACAGTCCCCGAAGCGGGGACAGTCCCCGGACCACTGAAAGGGGACAGTCCCCGAAGCGGGGACAGTCCCCGGACCACTGATGAAAGGGGACATTCCCCCGACGGACAAAAAACCCCGGGCGCGAGCCCGGGGACGGTGGGTCTGAAGGCCACCCCGGTCCCTGGCACCATGAAAGGGGACAGTCCCCGATGCACTGCCCGCACCTCACGTCCCCGAGAGCGTGAGGGCGTTTTCGATCAGGCCGATGTGTGAGTAGGCCTGGGGGTGGTTGCCGAGGGTCCGGCCGAGATGCGGGTCGTACTGCTCGGGGAGGAGCCCCTCGGGGCCGGCCAGGTCGACGATCGACTCGAACTGGCTTTCGGCATCGGCCTGGCGGCCGGCCTTCCAGAGGGCGTCCACCAGCCAGCTGGCGCAGAGGAAGAAGCCCCCTTCCCGGCCCGGCAGGCCGTCGTCGGCAAGGTAGCGGTAGACGGTGGGGCCCCGGCGGAGCTCCGCTTCGATCGCCTTGATCGTGGCCAGAAACCTGGGATCGGTGGCCTCCACCAGGCCGGCCAGGCCGATCGTCAGGGCCGCCGCGTCGAGATCATCGCCGTCGTAGGCGGCCGTGAAACTGCCGGCCTGCTCGTTCCAGGCGTGGGCCAGGATGTCGGCGGCGATCTGGTCGCGGAGGGCCTCCCAGGCGGGCCGCCGCCGGTCCAGGAACCGCTCCGAGACCCGCACCCCGCGGTCCACCGCCAGCCAGCACATCACCTTGGAGTGGACGTGGTGCCGCCGCGGCTTGCGGATCTCCCAGATCCCGTGGTCGGGCTCGTGCCAGCGGGCCTCGACCGCCTGCACCATCGCCTCCACCAGCCGCCAGTGCTCACTCGAGATGGGCGCTTCGGCCAGGAGCAGCTGCCAGACCAGCTCGGCGATCGGCCCGAAGACGTCGAGCTGCACCTGCCCGCGGGCGGCGTTGCCCACCCGGACCGGCCGCGAGCCGGCGTAGCCGGCCAACTCGGCGATCTCGGCCTCGGCCCCCACCTCGTGGCCGGTCACCGTATAGAGCGGCATCAGCCGCTCGGGGGCCGCGGCCCGGTCGATGACCGCCAGCATCCAGTCGAGAAACGCCATCGCCTCGGAGAACGAGCCGAGCTTCACGAGCGCCGCGGCCGACATCGCCGCGTCCCGCAGCCAGCAGTAGCGGTAGTCCCAGTTGCGGATCCCGCCGATCTCCTCCGGGAGGCTGGTGGTGGCGGCCGCCGAGATGCCGCCGGTGGGCCCGTAGCAGAGCCCCTTGAGCACGAGCGCACTCCGCCGCACGAGGGCCGTCTCCCGCCGGGGCAGCATCAGCCGATCAGCCCACGACTCCCAGTAGGCCTTGGTGAGCCGGTAGCGTTCCTGGGGCAGGATCGTCTGCTGCTCCCGGAGCGAGCCGGTGCCGTAGCGGAGCTCCATCCGGAGCGGCTCGCGGCGGAGCGTGATCCGGCCCACGGCCGTCTGGTGGGGGCCCTCCTCGCGGATCTCCCAGCGGACCCCGGGGGCCCGGAGCACGATCGGGTCGATCGTGTCGTCGATCTCGAGGCCCCCTTCGCGGATCACCAGCCGCGTGGCCGAGCGGCCGAAGTCGAGCCGGGGGGCAAAGGTGATCACGACCTCGCCGCGGCCCTCCACCTGCCGCACGAGATCCGTGCGGCCGGCCCGCTGGCTGGGCCGGCCGGCTGAGCAGTCGAGGAAGTCGGTGACGGTCAGTTCGGGCCAGACCGTGCGGAGGATCAGCGAGTCGCCGTCATACTCCTGGCGGGGCGGGCCCGCCTCGGCCGTCGGATGAATCGTAAAGTGGCCGGCCGAGTCGCCCCCCACGAGCGCCGCAAACATCGCCGGCCCGTCCACCCTGGGAGCGCACATCCAGACCACCCGCGCCCCGGGGGCCACCAGCGCCACGACCCGGCCGTCGGAGAGCAGAGCATGCCGCTCGATCGGCACCGCCCCCGCCCCGGCCAGCCACTGCTCCCGCAGGCAGGCCAGCCGGGCCAGCCGGCGGGCCACCTCCGTCGGGTCGGCGATCCGGAAAGCGGCCGCCGAGTCGCCGCTGCCCACCTTGATGCCTAGGTCGGGCCCCTGGAGCCGCTCGAAGGCGTCTTCATCGGTCACGTCGTCGCCGAAGTAGACCACCGCCCCGGCCCCCACCCGATGCCGGAGGGCTTCGATGGCGTCTCCCTTCGAGGTGTGCACCACCGCCAGCTCGAGCACTTTCTTGCCGGTCTTGACGCGAACGTCTTCCCAGCTGGCCGCCCCGCCAAGCAGCTCGGCCACGGCCGCCTCGGCCACCCCCTCGGCCACGCCCCGGTAGTGGAAGGCCACCGAGGCGGGCTTGGGCTCGATCCGGAAGGCGGGATCGCGGGCCGCGATCCGGTGCATCTCGTCGAGCACCTGCTGCCGGAGCTCCACCTGCCGGCGGGTGAGCGACCGCACGAAGTCTTGATCGAACTCGCTGCCGTGCGAGCCGACGAGCATCACCTGCCCGTCGAGGGCCGAGAGGGCGGCCAGGTCGGCCAGCGAGCGGCCGGAGATGACCGCGGCATGGGTCGAGCCGAGCGTGGCCAGGGCCCGCAGCCCCACGATCGACTCGCGGACCGGGAAGGCCGTGGCCGGGTCGCTCACGATCTCCGCCAGCGTTCCGTCGTAGTCGGTGGCCACGAGCAGCACCGGCACCCGGGCCACTGCCTCGAGCGCCCGGTCGAGGTCGTCGGCGGCCTCGGGGCCGAGCTTCTCCGTGCAGGGGGAATCCTTCGTCACCGCGGCACTCCCGGGACCGCCGCTGCCCGCCGGGCTGATCCTCCGCCCGCTCCTCCACCAGCCAGGGCCGCCGTGAAGTCGTCGGCCCAGTCATACACGGTTCGCCGCCGGACCCGCTGCCGGAGGCTCCGCATCCGGCGGGCCTGCTCGGCCCGCGGCATGGCGATCGCCCGCTCGATGGTGGCGGCCATCCCGTCGATGTCGTGCGGGTTGACGAGCACCGCCCGCTCGAGTTCGTGGGCCGAGCCGCAGAACTCCGAGAGCACGAGCACGCCAGTGTCGTTGCGACGGGCGGCGGCGTATTCCTTGGCCACCAGGTTCATCCCGTCCCGCAGTGGCGTGACGAGCATCACGTCGGCCGCCACGTAGTAGGCCACCAGCTCCTCGATCGGCAGGCTGCGGCGGAGGTAGTGCACCGGCACCTTGCCCACCTCGCCGAATTCGCCGTTGATGTGGCCCACCAGCGTCTCGATCCGCTCGCGGATCTCCACGTATTCATCGACCTGCTCGCGGGAGGGCACGCTCAGCTGCACGAGCACCAGGTCGTCGACGGTATGCCGCCCGGCCCGGAGCACCTCATGGAGGGCCCGCAGCCGCTGGTCGATGCCCTTGGTGTAGTCGAGCCGATCCACGCCCAGCATCAGGGTCCGGTTCTCTCCCAGCTCGGCCCGGATCTCGGCGGCCCGGCGGATGGTGGCCGGGTCGGCGGCCAGCCGCTCGATCTTCTCGAAGTCGATCGAGATCGGAAACTCCCGGACCTCGACCGACCGCCCCTCGACATTGATCGCCTGGCTGACGCCGCGATGGGGCGTGTAGCGGTTCACGAGCCGGATGAAGTTTTGGGCCCCGGCCTTGGTCTGGAAGCCGACCACGTCGGCCCCCAGGAGCCCCTCCAGGATCCGCTGCCGCCAGGGCAGTTGGGCGAAGAGCTCGACCGGCGGGAAAGGAATGTGGAGGAAGAACCCGATCCGCAGGTCGGGCCGGGCCTGGCGGAGCATGCCGGGCACGAGTTGGAGGTGGTAGTCCTGGACGAGCACGTTGGCCCCGGGGGCCGCCTCGCGGGCCACGACCTCGGCGAACCGCTCGTTGACCGCCACGTAGGGCCGCCACCAGTGGCGGTGAAACTGCGGCTGCTGGCAGGCGTCGTGGTAGAGGGGCCAGAGCGTGCTGTTGGAAAAGCCCTCGTAGTAGTCGCGGATCTCCTCGGCCGAGAGCGGCACTGGTACGTTCTGCAGGCCGTCGTGGGTGAACGGGGCGAGGTCGCCCGAGGAGCTGCCGGCCCAGCCCACCCACACCCCCTGCCGGCTCTGCAGCAGCGGCATCAGCGCCGAGACCAGCCCGCCGGGGCTCGTCTCCCAGCCCGTGGGGGTGTTGTGCACCGGGAGGCGATTGGCGACGACCACGAGATCGCCCGCTCGATCGCCAGGCTGAGCGGGATCTAACATGAGCGAATTGTAAGCCAATTCGGCCGCCGGCATCAACGCGGCCCGGGCGAGCGCGAGGGAGTGGCCGCCTCGTCCCGCTCGGCCAGTTGGGCGAGTTGCTGGCCACAGGCCTCCGCCATCGCCTCCTCTCCGGCCGCCCGAAACCGCTCCGCGGCGGCAGCCAGCGCCGTGCGAGCCTCGGCGCGGAGCCCCTGCTTGGCCAGCACCACGCCGAGGTTGTATTCCAGCACCGGCGCGGCGGGCTCGAGCTTGAGCGCCTTGCGGAAGGCGGCCGCTGCCTCGTCGAGCCGGCCGGCCCGCTCGAGCAGGCTGCCGAGGTTGTTGAGGCCCACGGTCGAGCGGGGCTCCGCGGCCACCGCCTTGCGGTAGGCGGCCACCGCCTCGTCGATCCGGCCCGCCGCATCCAGGGCCCGTCCCAGCGCGAGGGCCGCCCCCCCTCCGCCGCCGCCGGCCGCCACGCCCGCATCGGCCGCGGCGATCGCCTCCTCGAGCTGGCCCCGCTCGAGCGACAGCCCGGACAGATTGTTCCAGGCCGGCACCATCAAGGGATCGAGCTCGGCCGCCTTCCGCCAGGCACGCTCGGCGTCGTTCGCCCGGCCCGCCTTCTGGTAGGCATTGCCGAGGTTGAACCAGCCGAACACGAACTTCGGGTTCACCTCCACCGACCGCTCGTAGAGCCGGATCGCCTCGGCGGTGCCGCCCCGATCGACCAGCAGCGTGGCCAGGTTCGAAAGCGCGATCAGGTTGTCGCTCTCGAGGGCCAGGGCCCTGCGGTTCTGCTCGGCCGCCTCCACCGGCTCCCCCTGCTGGGCCAACACGCTCGCCAGGTTGGCGTGGGCGTAGGCGTTGTCTTTCGTGACCGAGAGCGTGTACCGCCAGAGCGATTCGCTGTCGCGCCAGTGCCGGGTCTGCCACCAGCCGCCCCAGGTGAGCCCGATCAGGCCCACGACGGCCGCGGCCCAGCCGAGCTCCTTGGGAATCCGCACCCGATCCGCCAGGTCGGCCAGCCCCCAGACCACGGCCACGACGAGCCAGATCTGCGAGACATAGGTGTAGCGGTCGGCGATCAGCTGGATGCCGCTGGGCACGAAGCCGATCACCGGCAGGAGCGTGACCAGAAACCAGGCCCAGCCGGCCGCGAACGAGGGCCACTGCCGCCGCCACAACCAGGCCCCGGCCGTGAGGGCCGCCACGAACGCGGCCGAGGCGAGCACCTGCCCGGCCGTGGGGCCGACCGAGGAGTAGGGATAATGGGGCGCCAGGCCGACGGGATAGAAGAGCTGGATCACGTACGAGGCATAGGCCACCACGCTCGACGAGGCCCGCACGAGAAACGGCAGCGTGCTGATCGGCCGCACGACGTCGCCCACCGAGAGCACCGTGGCGATGGCCGAGGCGGCCGCCAGGGCCACCAGCGGCAGCTTCTCGACCACCAGTTCCCCCAGCGGCCGCTGCCGCACGTCCTCCCGCACCCGCCTGCCCACCGACCGGGCAAAGCCCCAGCCGCCGGCGAACGGGGCCAGCCGCCGCAGCGGCCACCAGTCGAGGATCAGGAGGGCCATCGGCAAGGTCACGAGCATGCTCTTGGAGAGCAGCCCCGCCGCGAAGCTCACGAGCAGCAGGGCATACCGCCGCCTCGACTCCGGCTTTTCCACGTAGAAGGCGTAGGCCAGGAGCGTGGTCGCCAGGAACAGGCCGCTGAGCACGTCCTTTCGCTCGGTGATCCAGGCCACGCTCTCGGCCCGGAGCGGGTGGACGGCGAACACGGCCGCGGCCACCAGGCTCCGGCCCAGGGCCCCGGTGAGCCGCGTCAGGGCGGCGAACAGGCAGGCCGCGGCCGCCGCATGGAGCAGGGCGTTGTGGAGGTGGTAGCCTCCCCACCAGTCGCCAAAGAGCTCCGCGTCGAGCATGAAGGAGAGGGTCGTCAGCGGATGCCAGTTGCCGACGTGCCCCTCGGTCCAGGCCCGCACGAAGCCGGGCCAGGTGAGCCCCTGCCGGACGAGCGGGTCGAGGTATTGGTCGTCGTCGAAGTTGAGCGCGACGAACGTGTTGGTCTGCCAGAAGACGGCCCCCACGAGGGCCACGATCAGCACGATCCCGCTCGTGAAGGCGAGCCACTCGCCGGCAGCCGCGGCCGGCTCCTTCGCCCGCGCGGCCGCGGCCGCCAGCGAGCGGGCATGGCGGCGGTCGGAGGCGCGGGTCATGCCCGACAGGATACCCCCCCGGCTTATGTGTGCGAATAGCCGCGGCTCGGCTCGGCCGCCGGGGCCGGGGGGGCGGCGAAGTGGGCGATCGCGTCGCGGATGTCGCGGAGCAAGAGGCCGGCCATCTCGCGGTTGAAGTCACGCCGCACGAGAATCCGCTGGTAGGCCGTGCCGGCCAAGTCGCCCGTGAACGGGTAGGCCGGCACCTGCCAGCCCCGCATCCGCAGCCGGTCGGCCAGGTCGTAGAGCGTGAAGCCCGGATTCACGCCCGGCTTGAGCGTCCAGACGACCGCCGGGATGCCCTGCGTCGGGTCGCCGTCGTGGACGATCTCGAAGCAGCCAGTGGCTGCCAGCTCGGCAGCGCAGTGCCGGGCCACGTCGTGGGCCTGGCCGTGGACGGCCGCGTAGCCGGCCCGGCCGAGCCGCACGAAGTCGTAATACTGCGCGATCACCTGCCCGGCCGGCCGCGAGAAGTTGATCTGGAAGGTGGGCATGTCGCCCCCCAGGTAGGTCACGTGGAAGACGAGGTCGTCGGGCAGGTCGTCCGGCTCCCGCCACAGCACCCAGCCCACGCCCAGCGGTGCCAAGCCAAACTTGTGGCCCGAGGCGTTGATGCTCTTCACGCGGGGCAGCCGGAAATCCCAGGCCGGGCGGCCGGGGTCGGTGAACGGCGCCAGAAACCCGCCGCTGGCGGCATCGACGTGGATCGGCACGTCGAGGCCCGTCCGCTTCTCGAGGTCGTCGAGGGCCGCGGCGATCGCCGGCACGTCTTCGTAGAGGCCGTGGTAGGTGACGCCCAGCGTGGGCACGACGAAGATCGTGTTCTCATCGACCCGGTCGAGCACGTCGGCCGGCTCGAGGCACATCGCCCCGGCCCGCATCCCCACCTCGCGGATCTCGACATCCCAATACTTGGCGAACTTGTGCCAGCAGATCTGGACCGCCCCGCAGACCATGTTGGGCCGGTCGGCGGGCTTCCCGGCGGCCTGCCGGCGCTCCCGCCACCGCCACTTGGCCGCCATCCCGCCGAGCATCGCCGCCTCGCTCGAGCCGATCGTGGAGCAGCCCACCGCCTCGCCGGGGGCGTTCCAGAGGTCGGCCATCATGCTCACGCAGCGGCTTTCGATCTCGGCGGTCTGCGGGTATTCGTCTTTGTCGATCAGGTTCTTGTCGATCGCCAGGTCCATGAGGGCATGGACCTCGGGGGCCTCCCAGGTCTGGCAGAAGGTGGCCAGGTTTTGCCGGGCGTTGCCGTCGAGGAGCAGCTCCTGCCTGAGTGCCTCGTGGATCGGCTGGGCCGGGCCGCCGGCGGCGGGAAACCGGTCGCGGGGCAGCTCGGCCGCCAGGAGAAACTCCGGCGGAAACTCGGGTGAAACCGCCGGGCTGGGGCCGGCTGGCTGCCGACCGCTCGGGCGGCCTGGCTTCGGGCTCGTGTGACGGGAGCGGTGGAGGGGCATGGTGGATCAGGGGAGGGCCAGCAGCAGAAAAGGCAGCAGCATACCGCACTCACCTGGAGTGGCGGGTTTTCAACCCGCCGGCCGATTGAAGGCCTCTGCCAGGAGCACGCCGGCGGCCACCGACACGTTGAGGCTCTCGACCGCCCCCGTGCCCGGGATCCTCACCCGTGCTGTAGCCGCCCGCTCGATCGCCGGCGAAAGGCCCTTGCCCTCGCTGCCAAGCACGATCACGCACCTGCCGCCGAGCGGCACGGCCGGCGGCGGCTCGCCGCGATGACTCGAGGCCGCCACGATCGCCATGCCCATGGCGGCCAGCCGGCGGAGGGCCGCAGCCGGCTCGGCCAGGTCGCAGACCGGCACGATCTCCGCCGCCCCCTCGGCCACGCGAACCGCCGCCGGGGAGAGCGGCGGCAACTCGCCCGTGCGGCCTGCGATCGCGGCCACGCCGAAGTGGGCCGCGGTCCGCAGGATCGACCCCAGGTTGTGCGGGTTCTCGACGCCGTCGAGGTAGAGGACAGGTCCAGCGGCCTGCCGGGCATTGCCCGCGGCGAGCAGCTCCTCAAGCCCCCCCCGCCGGATCACCTTGGCCAGGATCGCCACGCCCTCGTGGTGGGTGGAGCCCGAGATCCGCCGCAGGTTCTCCTCCTCCACGATCTGAAAGCCGCGCCGATGCTCGACGCACCAGGAAAGCAGCTTCGCCAGGGTCGGCTTCCGGGCCGCCGTGAGATAGACCCGCACGATCTCGGTCGGCCGCCGGGCGAAGATCGCCTCACAGGCCCGCAGCCCGTGGTAGGTCTCCTCGCCGGCTGTCCTGTGTCGCGGCCGCGCGGCAGGGGGGGCTGGACGTGTCGAGGACCGGGAGGGCTTCTTCTTCGCCATGGCCGAATCATATCTCCGGCAGACTGTGGGGCAGGTTCGCAACCTGCCACGCCCGGTGGCTCGCGGCTTCGTCACCCGCCCCGCTTCCGCGTGAGCATGAACTCGTTGCCCTCGGGGTCGATGCACATCGCCAGGTGCGGCGGCTCGCCGTTCTCCGGCTCGGGCTGTCGCGTGAGCTGCCCCCCGGCTGCCTTCACCTCCGCCGCCCCGGCCACCACGTCGGCCACCTGAAAGCTCAGGCCCGTCCAGGTCCGCTTGCCCTCGCCGCCGGAGTGGATCCCGATCACGGCGTCGAGGACGCCCACCTCGGTGATCGCCGGGTTTTGCCGGAGGATCCGGCCGGCGAAGAGGTCGCAGTAGAACCGGGCCGCCCGCTCCATGTCGGCAGCCCAGATGACGTACTTTACGCGTTCGACGATCATGCTTGTGGGTCCTGAGGGCATCACTGGAGGGCCGTCTCAGCGGGTAGACTCTGCCGCTCCATCCGGTTGGAGTATATGGGGAGTCCGGCCCCTGCCCTTCACGATTCCTGCCACCACTGACCTCTCCCGGCGGGAGTTCTGGCCTCCAGGCTCGGCATTCCCACCGGCCGGCCGGCGGGGCCTTGATCACTTACGGAACGTGTGTATACTAACTGAATTCGTTCATCAGGAGCCCCGTCCTATGACAACTGAAAACTTTCGTCATCTGTTGAACACTCGGCCCTTCAAGCCGTTTCGAGTAGTGATGTCGAGTGGCGAATCCTACGATGTCCGCCATCCCGAAGTGGCTTGGGTGCTCAAGAACGACCTCCTTGTCGGCGTCGACATCGAGGACGACGGAATCCCTGCGGAATTCCGGATCTGTCCACTCTTCCACGTGGCCACGATCGAGCCGATCCTCCCCGAGCCGTCCGCGGGCTGACCTGGATCTCGCCGCATCACCGTGGGGCAGGTTCGCACCCTGCCACGAACCGGCCCCAACTCCGGCAGACTCCCGGTTCACCCCACGCTACAAGCCCACCTTCTTCCAGGCCCCCCGGACGGCCTTGCGGGCGGCTGCCCCGAACCGGTCGGCGGCCACCTGGGCCGTGATTCGGGCCAGGTCGTCGAACCGGCTCGTCCGCGAGAGCTGCAGCAGCGCCTCATACCAGATCGCCCCGGCCGTCTCCCAGGCATGGCCGCCGAGCGCCTTGGCCGCGACCACGAAGGCCCGGTTGGGAATCCCGGAGTTGATGTGCACGCCGCCGGAGTCGGCCGGGCCCGTGTAGAGCTTCTTCATGTGGTCGGGCTGCGGGTCGCTGCCGAGGACCGGGTCGTCGCGATAGGCCGTGCCAGGATGCTCCATGTCGCGGATCGCCCGCCGGGTGTCGGCAGGCACGAGCACCTCCCGGCCCACGAGCCACGAGGCCGTCTCCGCCGGCTCCTTTCGCCGC